>CAZKOI010000014.1:0-12751 GCA_964554315.1 uncultured Enterobacterales bacterium
CGTCCGTCGCTCAAGTACGCCTCCCCGCCCCGCCTGTCCATGAGGTGAGGGAGTTCGCAGAGCATCTCGAGGTGGTGTGCCAAGCTCTCCGCAGGTCGAACCGGCATCCCGTGCCGGCCTTGATCGGGTTGGATGCGGCCCATCGACTGCTCACGCCAGCTGCAGACCCCTGCGTCGGCGCCCGCCACCACCCCAGAGTTAGCGCACAGCGCAATGATGACTGGACTGAGCAGGTTGCCCAGGTTGGCCATCGGGACAATCTCAGGCCCCGATACGTCGACATGCGTCTGATCGCTCGCCGTCGCCGTGAAGCTCAGCCATGCGTCCCCAATGGCCTCTTGGAGGATGCCGTAGCGAGGCTTTGGTGTCATCAAATCCCGACTCGGCGCGGTCTTCGGCTGGGCCCCCAGGCCGAGGACCCGAGCGCCATGGCGATCGGCAACCTCGACCAGCCGAGCCACCGCCTCCTCATGGTCGCGAGCCAGCGTGAGCAGATCCGACCGCGGGCCGGTGATGACCTCAATCGTTCCCGTACCCACCTCGCTCGCATAGGAATACCGGTTGCCCTTGAGGCCCACAATCATGCCATCGGGTGCTCGCTCCCGAACAAGACCCGGTCCGACCAAGTCCCCCCACAGTTGGCTGATATCGAAGGCCTCTCCGTCAGCGCCGACCACCGGGTACTCCGCCTCACGACCGATCTTGCGGTTGGGAATTGCCTGGCTTGAGAAACCGGATCGGAAGCGCTCGAGGATCGGCGTGACATCAAGCCGCGAACCGTCGTTCATCGACCCAGTCCTGCAATGGCACTGGGGAGCGCGCTCATGTGCTCGACCACCACACTCGCCACCGCATCTCCCGCAACACGGCGGTCAACGACGCCCGTGTAGAGCACGCTGTAGGCCCCGAAGCCATTCGGTCCGGCGATGTCATTGGCCGGGCGATCGCCGACATGGGCCAACTCTGAGGGCGCAACGTCGAGACCCTCACAGGCGAGCTCGAACACCCTCGGTGCCGGCTTCGAAGCGCCGGCCTCATCGGAGTAGACGAAGTGGTCAAAGTACTGAAAGAGCCCGTAGTCTCGAAGGATCTGACGGAGGCCTACACCCGGGGTCACGATGGCGTCCGAGATGATGCCGAGCTTGTATCGTCCGTGTAGGTCCTTCAGGCAATCGTGAATGCCAGGGACCAGATTGGGTGGGATGGCAACCTCCATCTCCTCCCAGGTCTGCACAACGCCGTCAAAGCCAGGGGTCTTCGAGATGCCGAGGTGGTCAAAGCCCACTGCGAGGCGGTCGGCCACGCAGGGGGTGTGATGCTCAACCTTCCAGTGGTGTCGAAAGGTCGCATTGGCATGCTCGAGCGCAGCCTCCGCGGCCGCTTGGCCTACCTCGGGGTGATGCGCCAGGATCTCCTGCACGAATGAGGCACGACGCGCCTCGGCCTTCGAGGGCAACCCCTGCGCCGCTCGCTTCGGTTCATCCGTGTCGTCGTCGACGATGGTGTCCCAGAAGTCGAAGGTGATGCCCCGCACCGCCATTAGTGGTGGACCTCAGTCCCCGTCACGCCGTGAGGGTGACCGTGGGCCTTCTCCTCGTCGGTGGGGAGCCGAATCGCGGCCACCTCGATGGAGAAGTGCAGGGTCTGGCCGGCAAGGGGGTGATTGGCGTCGATCGTGACGGTGTCATTCTCCACTGCCGTGACCCAGATCGGGATGGGATGTCCACCCTCGCCCTGCATCAAGAACTGTACGCCCGGGGCGACTTCCGCGTCCTCTGGAAACGCATCCCGAGGGACCGCCTGGATCATCGCCGGGTTGACCACACCGTATCCCTCCTCCGGGGCCACGCTGACGTCCTTCTTATCGCCGACCGAGAGGCCCTCAAGCTCTTTCTCAAGACCAGGAACAATGTTGGATGCCCCGTGGAGATAGGGAAGAGGGTCGCCACCTTCCGATGAGTCAAGGACCTCGCCTTGGTCATTCTTGAGGGTGTAGTGAATGATGGCAACAACGCCGTCCGAAATCGTGTCCATGGGGACCTCCTGTGAGCAGGCGCTGTAAGTCTTCTCTACGGTCGAGGCCATGATTTCCACCATAGTTCTCAGGGGGTCTTGGTGAGCCCTGGGTTGGCCAGTTCATCCAGATACACATCGGCCGGATCTTCCGCCTCCGGCGCAAGCGAGTATGCCCTTCGACGGGCCAGGACGGGGATCACTAAGAAGGTCACTGCCGCCGCCACGAGCATGGCTGCTGCCGTGAGTCCGCCCACGTTCTTCAGGGGACGAGCCTCCCCTAAGGTGAGCACAAAGAAGCCCGCAGCCACCATCACGGCATTGGTCCAGACCGCGGGTCCGACGCGGGCAGTCGCCCTCAGCACCGCCATCCCGATGGGCTCCTCGTCTCGGGCATGCCACGCACTCAGAACATGGACCGCGTAGTCGACGCCCGCGCCGATGATCAGGCTAGCCAGCATGGATGTCCCAATGTCGAGGCTGATGCCCGCTAGGCCCATCGCCCCGTAAATGATGACCAGCGCGAGGCCCGTTGGTGCAGTCGCGAGGAGTCCTGCCGATAGGGAACGAAAAGCGACGGATAGAATGAGCGCCACGAGGCCCAGAGCGAAGGCAAGACTCTTGAACTGATTGGCCGTCACACTTTGACTGAGCCCTCGGTGCATCACGGGCAGACCCGAGACCGTGTACTTCATCACGGCGGGGTCCTGACCATCGGCCACGCCCACGGTCTCCACATTCTTGTCGAGCAGCGCCGTCTTGAGATCCGCGGTCAGCCGAGAATTGAGTTCGATTCTGAGGTCCGCTGCAAGGCGACTCACCTCCGCACTCGCCTGAGCCTCTGCCCAGGCCTCATCGAGTGGGGTCGAGATGGACCAACCGAGGTCCGCTACAGCGGCGTTGTCGATCGGCAGCTCCATGACCGCCGCAACCGCGGAGTCGAGCGCCTCGGCGGACGGGCCTGAGCCAAGCGCAGCCACAGCCATCGCGAGGCGAGAGGCCTGATCCGAAGTCACGGGAACAAGCGCCTCCGCGGACATCAGATGTTGGCGAACGGCGGCCACCACGGCGTCCGCGTTCGGCGGCTCGGCTTGGACGCTGAGGGCGCGCTCAATCTCATCCCAAGCGCGGGGGTAGCGGGCGGCGGCCAAGAGTCGCTCGAGGCGCGTCGCGAGATCTGCCGTGACGTGGGGACGGGTCATCGAGCTCACGTCCACCACATTGAAGCGACTGAACCATGGCTCTGCCACAATGCGCTCGATCGCACTGAGCAGACCCTCAACGTCGACGGCCCGCTGACTGGCGACAGTGATGTGAAGGAGTGCCCGTGTCCGCGCCTGATTGGCCAGCTGAAGGACAGCGGGGTTGCCCGTCAGAAACCCCATGAGTGACTCCACCTTCGCTCGACTGTCGGGGATCCTCGCCTGCCCCTCCATCATCTCATTGAGCAGCCCTACCGGCTGCCCAATGTGCTGGACCCGCGCGACGTGGTCGAGTGTGCTGACGCGCTCCGCAAGCTCCCGAATTCGCCGCAGATGGACCGGATCTCTCAGGTCGCCCTCCACCATCACTTGGATAAACTGCGAGCCACCAAAGTGCTGAGTCAGAAATCGGTCGGCTTGCTCAGGGGGGCTACCCGCCGAGTAAAAGGCGGACTGGTCCATGCGACTCTGAACGCGACCGGAAAACAGCGAGCCTGCGACTAGCAAGACGGCGAGACCGACCACGACCGCCCGCTTGTGAGCCCACAAGCTCTGAGTGGCCTGCATCAACAGCCCGATGGCGAAAGGACGGGCTGTGGTCATCCCCTGGAGGTTGACCAACACGATGACCGCCGGAATGAACGTGAGCGAGAGTGCAAGCGTGGCCACAATACCGACCGCCGTGTAGATGCCAAAGACCCGCAATGGCTCGATGTCCATGGCCACAAAGGACGCCAGGCCAACGGCCGTCGTGAGGCCGGCGGTGAGAACCACCGGCCCGGTGCCCACAATCGTCCTGCGAACGGCCTCGTTGCATGGACACACACGCGCATGAGCATTGAAACGGCTCAGGATGTGGATGCCGTAGGCACTCCCCACCGCAAACAAGATGATGGGCATCGAGCCCAAGACAATGTTGAGGGGCTCGTCGAACACCACCATCGTCGCTCGTGAGATGAGGATGCCAATCCCGGTCGACGCCAAGCCCAGGAGGGTACCGACGAGGTCACGAAAGGCAAAGACCATGATCAGCAAGATCGTAGCCACGGCCCAAGGGCTCAACCGAGAGAGATCCGCTTGAGTGGTCTCAAAGATGTAGGTCGAGATGAAGGGTGCGCCTCCCCAATACAGGCGGCTGGGCTCAAACCCTCGCGAGACAATGCGCTCGATGTCCTTGGCAACCTCCTGGGGGTTTGAACGAAACGCAGCAAACGCCACCAGAACGACTGCAGTGCCGTCATCCGAGACCAGGCTGCCTCGAATGTGCTCCCGACTCAGAACCTTCTCACGGAGTGCGGCCTGTTCCGCTTCGGTTTGTGGAATCCGATCCACCAGCATCCCGGCAATGACACCGCCCATCGGATCGGCCTCGAAGTCAGCCACATTCGATAGACTCAACACGTGGTCGAGGGACGGCAGTGTACTGAGGTCCCGGGTGACCTCATCCAGCGTACGCAAGAAGCGGGGGTCGAAGGCGTCCTCCGTTTCAATACCCACGAGCGCTGCGTCGAGTCCCCCGAACTCTTTATTGATCGCCTGAAACGCCGCAATATCGGGGTTATCAGCCGGCAGAAAGCTCAGCAGGTCGTCCTGCTGCTTCAGCTGCCCCGCGAGGCCAAGAGATAGCGCGGTCAGAACGGCGACGACGACTACGATGCCCCAAGCCACACGTCGTTCAGTGACCAGATCGGCGAGAACTCTCATGGCTCGCAGTGTAGGCGATTTACCTCATCGAGGCGACCGTCCCCCTACTCCACAATGCTGCAGTACTCCGGAAAGACCTCTGGGAGACCCACCCCTCGATAAGGAAGCGGATCGATGCCACGGGGGTGGTCAGCGAGAAACTGGAACGCATAGGGCCAAAGCTCAGCCGCCAGCGAATGCCCGAGACCGTGGTCACAGTTGATCACGAAGTGGCCGTCTGCCAACAGTGCGTCCGTCATGAGCTCAGCGAGGTGGTCAAAGTCTTGGCCGTAGTAGGTATCGTCCGGGCCTCCCCAGCTCAGCAGCGTCGGTATCGGCACCCATCCATCCACCTTCTCGCGAAAGAGCCCGCCCGAGAAAGGTGCAGCGGACGCAATCACGTCGCTTCGGGTTGCGATCAGCGTCCCCGTGAAGATGCCGCCAAGACTCATGCCCGTGACGTGAATGCGATCGGGGTCGATGTTGTACTGCTCAGACATGCAGGTCACCATGTCATCGAACAGGGCAATGTCCGCATTGAAGGCGGGAGAGCCAATGGGATCCCATGCCGCGGTGCCGCCGCGCTCCAGGGCTTGAGGAGCAATGACGATGTGGCCTGTTCGATTGGCCTCATCGAGGAGATTCTCGGCACCGAGAATGCCGTCGATGCTGCTGCCGATGCCGTGCAAGACGACCACCAGCGGTGCCGGAGAGGAGCCGTCGTACTCGTCCGGAACATGAAGCTCGAACTCGCGCTCGGTGATGCCAGAGGGAAAATCCGTGGTTCGGCCGGGCGCCATCACAGGGCACTCGGAGATGCGCGCGATCTCCTCTACCTCATCCCCCGGACACCCCGATGGTGTTCCGAGGATTCGTTCATCCCACGGCGTGGTTCCGAAGGTGCTTCCCGCGAGGTCCATGGAGAATGAGACGATTTCCCCCTGCACCTCGCCGCACGCAAAGTCCTCCGAGCGAATCTGCCCGACCATGACCGACTCAATGTCGACGTCCCCGGAGGTCGGCGAGAAGGCGGCCGGGAGGGTGAACAACGGCCAATCGACCGTCATGTTCCCGTCGCTATCGACAGGGATCGAGGTGGCCTCAGCGAGGTCCTCGCTCACCTCACCTGCATCGTTCGCAGCTCGAAGCACGACCCGATCAATCGTTCGATTTTGGTCGTCATCCATGCTCATCTCAAACTCGAGCTGCAGGCCGACCACGAGACCCGCAACAGGGCCAACGAGGAAGCCAGAACTGTAGAGGCCATTCATCAGCGGCGGAGGCGCCTCCTCGGCTTCAGCACCGGTGTCGGTCATACCGGAGTCCGTCGATCCATCTGGGGTCGTCGGCGATTCTTCTCCCTTGGAGCAAGCCACCATCAGAGCCAATAGAAAGCCAATGCGCATGTTCAGTCTCCCCTGTTCCACTCAAAATGAGTCCCATGCACTAACCCAACCACACCTTCCGTGGACTCTTTAGGCTCCAGCACATCCCACAAATGGGCTCTGGCCCGAGGCACCCTGCGAAAAAAGACGCCATCGTCGCCCCATCAACCAACCAACCCAAAAGATTCGCTCCTCTTTGAGCTATATTCTGCTCAATGTTCTTGGAGGCAACCATGCGCAGAGCGACCCACCTCACCTGGATTCTTCCCCTTGCTGTGGCCTGTGGCGGAGCCGAGGAGAAGTCCAGCAAGGACAAAGACTCCGGCCGGTCTGATACCGCAGAGTCGGATGCGGATATGGACAGCGATGCGGACGCCGATGCCGACGCCGACGCCGACGGTGGGGGTGACGCGGACGATACCGGCGAGCCTCCGGGACCGGTGGTGCTGGAGGGGGTCGGCGTGACCATCAACGCATCTTCACTGTCGATGAATTGTGCACCACCAACGGACGCAGACCCCTTGGCAGGTAGCCTCGCCGTCGAGATCGATAACGCCACCAGCCGCGACTTTGAGCTGACATTTGCCGCCTATGTCAGCATCGATCCCGCCAGTGCCGCGCCCACGTCATCGCGCTTCAACGTCGACCCCGGACGCTGGGTGGTCCAGGGCCGAACGACGGTCAACCTCACCTTGGACAAGACGGATGGCTTCGTCGCGTCCTCGCCGTGCGGGCTGTGCGGCAAGGCCATGGACCTTACGCTGACCGCGACAGCTGCCGATGGACACGTCGCTACCGGGACGTACTCAACCTCGGTGTCTTGCAGCTACTGAAGCGGCTTCGCGAACGCGTCGTTCACGGTGAACAGCTCCATTCGGACCCACTCGCCGCCGCGCTTGGCCGGGAACGCCTGGAGGTCGACCTCAAAGACTTCGAACGAGTCGCCATTCTTCTTGGCCCAGAACGCGAGCTGATAGAACGCCGTCGACGCGGAGCCCGGCGCCTGGAAGTCGCTGAGTGCCAGGTAGCCCTTGTCAGCCTTGAAGCGCACAGGATCGTGAGTTCGTACGAACTGTGCAGTCACCGTGCCGCCTTGACCGTTGTCAAAGTTCAGGGACCCGTTGCTGCCGTTCTTCTCCACGTAGGCCAGGACGGCTTCCTTGACCCGCATACCGTCCTCGCTGAGAGCGCCGATGGCCTTCTGCTTCTGGTCAGCAGGCACCTCGTTCATTCCCGGAGGCGCATCCATCTTGTCCGAAGTACCCACGTTGGGAGGGGGCAGAGAACCCGACGGCGCTTGAGCGGCGGGGACAGGCTGGGTGGCCGGGCGAACGGCATCCTTAGGGGTGTCGACGGCTTGGGGGCAGCCCGTGGCCAAGGACGCGATTGCAGCGATGAGAACGAGTTTGCGCATGTGTACTCCGGGGGAATGAGGTCGCGTAACCCGCGGACAAAGTATGAAACACTACTTTGTCGGTTCTGTGCGACAAGGAAACCGCCGGGAGAGGTTGACTAAGAAGGCAAGGCTCACCGGGGAGGCACCCAGCGAGGTGTCGGACCCGACCGCGTTCTTGAGTGTGCGCATCGGATCTTCGAGCTCTGAGCGACCCTGTGTGGTCAGACAGAACAGCGGAGTCGCCCCCTTGGCCTTGAGCGCAAGGTTCGATGCCTGATACCCGGCGAGGACCCCGCGAAGGTACCCCTCGAGGTACGTCTGACCGTCATCCGATGCACGCTGGTGCTGTCGGAGGAACTCTTGAACCGTTGCCTCTGCACACGCAGAGCCTGAGCGGAGGGAGAGCGACATGACGAGGCAAAGCAGGATGATCTTCATGCGCTCAGGTTCTCACACCCGGCGCCCCCTTCGCAATTGACCGCTGCAGGTGTGCGCAAGATCCCCGCTCCCGTGGTACATACGTCCACAGTGGCAGGCGATGCTAGGCTGGTGCCGGCCCTGGTCTTCAAAACCAGTGGGGCGCATTGAAGAGTGTTGCTCGGTGGGTTCGATTCCCATCGCCTGCCGCCACCTCCGCTGGTGCGCCTCCTCGGAGCCAGCGGCGGCAGGCCTGCACCGGGAAACCCTAGCGGCGGGCAGGCGGCAAATCAGGTGCCGGTGACGTCATCGAACCGGGTGCCGATGCAGGCATGGTCTTCGGTCCACCGTAGGGCGGCCACCACGCATAGATGGCCGTGTGAATGATGACTGCGAGCAGCATCGTCGTGGCGCCGAGGACCGGCCTAAGGGTCCACGGCTGGAGCAGCGTGCAGAGGCGGAACGCAACCCCGCACCAGATCACAGTACAGGCCGCAACGAGGCGCATCTCGGTGTCGTGAATCGGCGCCTCTAGCCCACCGGGAAGAAGGGCCCATACGGCACCTGCCGCCGCCACCCCGAGGAAGCTGGGCCACCCGCTGCGCTCCGCCAGCGGCCACGTCAACAACATCACCGCACCGGGCATGGCCAGGGTGGCGTAGGGCGCGGCGGCCCCCGCCCCATCGGCCCCTAGTGCGACCGCGAGCAAGCCCATACCGACGGCGTCGGTCTCGGCGGCTCGAGCGGTGTCTCGATTCTTCCACGAGCCGTAAGCCACCAGCGCCAAGGACAGAAGCGTCAGCCCTGGGCGCTTCAGAATACCCACAAACCGTGCCCAGTCAGGGAGTCCGGGCTGATGGAGCCAGTGCGGCTCGACCGAGCGCTGAAAGGCCAAGGTATCGAGCACGTTCTGAATGATGTGACCGATCGGTACCGACGCCGCGGCCATCGCGAGGAGACCGAGACCGACCATGAGCGCTGCAGCGAGGCCCCGCCGTCCTCGCCCAAACAGGAGCGGCCACGCGAGAATAGCGGGGACCAATTTGCCGCTGGCTCCGACCGCTGCCACGACAGCCGCGAGACCGTTCCTCCCCCACCCCGAGAGTCCCATGGCCACGCCGAAGCACCCAGCGATGGCAAGGTTGGCCTGACCCAGCGCGAGCTGCGACTCGATGAAGAACGGGAACAAAGACGTGCAAAGACAGGCCCCGAGAACCCCCACAGTGAGCGCTCGACGACGCGTCACGCCGACAGAGCCGGCGAGCGCCATCCCCAGCAGGACAACGCCAAAGAGGATGCCGCGCCAATAGAAGAGAAATCCCGGATGAGACAGGCCCGCGAGAGGCTGCAGCATCACGAACATGGTCGTGGGATAAAGAACGCTGAATAGAGCCTTGGACACAGACCCATCCATTGCCGCATAGACCACCTCCAGATCGGACGACTGGGTCGGGTCAAGGCCTTGGGCGAGCGCGTTTGTTCCCAGGTAGAGCGGGAGCGAATCAGAGGCGGATGCGGAATTGGCCTGGCTACCGTAGCGCCAGGCCTCCTGAAGGCCCGGCCCAAAGATCATGAGCGCACCCACCGCCAGCAACAACGGCACGATCCATCCCTTCCACTTTCGGCTCATCGAGCACCACCCAAGGCCGCCCGTATGTGGGGCACAAGGGCCGTACCGACCGCCTCTGCCCCCTCACCCGAGAGGTGAAGCGTGTCCACGAACATGCGGCCTGGAGCGAGGGGGCCGAGGGTTTGCTCAAGATCAGCGAGCCGAGCCCCCGACGCTTCAGCCACTTCTCGGATGACCGTGTCTGCATCAGGCGGCGCACGGAGCGGTACAGGGTCCGTCTCGAGCGAGGCGTACCAGGCCGCAATCGCCTCCGCCTCATGTCCGCCCTCCGCCCAGGCCTTCGAGGACCACCAGTGGGCAATGCTTGTGCCTGGGCAGTCCCGTTGGGCTCGCTCAGACTTCCCGCGCGCGCTGCTGCCGTCAGGTCCCAGGAACGGTAGCGCAGCCTCACAGTCCGGCAACCCGTCGACAAGGACTCCGGCCGGACGATCATCTGAATTCCGAAGCAGTGTCGCGACCAGCACCGGTGCTGGACTCTCTCGAATCGCGAGGGTGAGGTCTGAGCGAAGCCTGTCGTTCACCGACGCTCTGACATCGAAAGCGGTCTGGTCAACCGTACCGATGAGCCCGCCACGCCGCCGCTGTTGCTGCGCCGTCGGTACCGATCCCCGGTTGAGCGCTGCATAGGCCCAGCTCTTCGCCAACATCTGGTACACCGGGATCATCCAGAGCCGAACGCCGCCGATCCGTCCGAGGAAGACGTCGTTGTTGTAGTCGTTGTGGCCCGAGTAGATGACCACCAGATCGGGAGCGATGGCCGAGAGCTGGCTGGCCAAAACGGCGACACCTGCCGCCTGCATTCCCGGCATCCCGAAGTTTAAGACCTCGATCTCCGGCATCAACGACGCAACGTGCGCAGGGAAGTTGACTCGCCCCCTGCTGATGTGTGGCTCTCGAACCGACGACCCCCCGAGAAAGACCACACGCGGCTTGGTCGGGGCGGTCGAGAATCGCAGGTCCGCCTGGGTCCCCTCGCAGTCGAGGTAAGAGGTGTCTCCATGGACGAGCACGCTGCACTGGGAGATGCGCGCGAGAACCCCCGGCGGCGGCGGCGGCCCCAACGCCCGGCGAGCGAACCACTCGCCGCCAAGGAAGATCCCTGAGGACACCACGAGTCCCAGCGTGAGCTTGCCGATCAGGGAACGCTTGAGCATGAGAGAAGCCTACACAAATGGAGCGCCTACCGCTGCATTGAGCCAATCACGCGCGCCCTGAGTCCCGTCGCCAGGTCGCCTTCTGGAGCAGCGCTAGCGAGCTCCTTGCGTATCTGCGCCTGGAATTGCTCGACGACACTTGCCTGTGAGAGCGACATGTCCGCCGCCTCATGCGGGTCCGTGCTCAAGTCGAAGAGCCAGTGTTTTTCAAGTCCGGGGTTCCAAACAAACTTGAGCATGTCACCGGGCTGCCCTCCCGACTTTGAGGCGCGATAGCCGAACACACTGCCCCGCTCGACCGAGTCCATCGTCTGCCCATACAAGAATGATGCATAGTCTCGGGTCTGAGTGCCCTCCATGAACGCCGTCAGGTTGCCCGACTCCGTATCGTCTGCCTGGTCAAGCCCCAGGAGCGCCAAGACGGTGTTGGACACATCCATCGTTCGAACCTGTGCACCGACCGTCGAGTGAAGCGGTGAGCCCCGGGGAGGACGAACGATGAGCGGCACACGAACGACCTGGTCGAACAACCCGGCAGCGCCGAAGCCGAGCCCATCATCGCCGAGGTTCTGGCCATACGCACCGGCAAAAACCACCAGCATAGGCCGGTCGACGCGCTCCGTTAGCGCATCCAAAAAATCCCCTATCAGTCGGTCGACCTCCATTACCTCCTCATCGTAGAGGCTGATCTTGTCGCCGCCCTGCCCCCCGCTGGCGCCATGGGATTGATACGGCCTTCGTGGCTCGCCCAGGTGCACCCACAGCATGAACGGCCCCTGCCCGTGGTCTCTCACCCAGGCCATCGCCAAGCCTAGGGTCTCTTCGCCGCTGCGCTCCGAGAGTCCAGCGAGAACATCCGCAGCCGCGTTCACTCCCCATAGCTCAAGGATCGCATCGAAGAAGGACAGCTCGGCGAGCCCTCTCAAGCCCGGACCGATGTCGTCGTCGTAGACCGCAAACCCCTGCTCAAGGCCCGAGCCACGCCCCAGCGCACGATTAGAGACGAAGGCCGCCGTCGCGTACCCTTCGTCCGACAGCCTCTCGCCGAGGGTCTTGAAGCGAGCGGGCAGTTGATGGTGATCGGAGAGAACACCGGTCCGTATGGGATGCAGTCCCGTGAAGAGCGCGGCGTGAGCAGGCACCGTCATGGGCATCGGCGTCACCGCATTCGTGAACACGGTTCCTCCCTTGGCCAGCTCGTCGATGGCGGCCGTGCGAAGATCTCCTTCGCCCACGGCAGACACCCTGTCGTGGCGAAGCGCGTCCACCGTGATGAGCAAGACCGGCGGATCGGTCTGAAGCGCAGCCGCGTTGCCAAAGGTGCGCCCACTGACGGTAAAGGCACTCACCAAGGTCAGCACCATGGCGAGGGCAAAAGAGACAGTACTCCACGCAGGCCCTGGAACACCGTCCGCCTCGAGGCGCTGGTCGGCGCGCTGAATCCAATAGCGCGCGTTCAGGCTCACCACTCCGGCCACGCCAATGGGCATCGCGAAGAAGGCCAGCGCGGAGGGTAAGCGACCCGGGGAATCGAGGAGCGTTGCGCCCGCGGGCCAGAGGTACCAGGCAACCAACCCACCCCCTACAAGACCCAGTACTCGACCGTGCAAGCGATGGGAGGCGCCGGAACCCAGGCGTGCGGCAGGCCAGACCAAGACCGCCGTCAAAATGGCCGCCATGATGATCGATGCCGCCATGCTCGCGATTCCCAGCACGAGGGCCTGGTCAAAGCTCAGGTCGAGCGGCGTCGTTGCGCACACTGCGACGAACTCACCGGAACCCGCGAGGAGGCCAAGGCCTAATGCCCGCTTGAGGGCTGGACCCAAAACGGTTCTGGTTGAGGTGTCCTCCGCCGCCCACTGAATATCCGT
>CAZKOI010000014.1:12761-26816 GCA_964554315.1 uncultured Enterobacterales bacterium
TATCCGTCACGCTTCACATTCCTGCTTCATGATTGATAAGGTAGCGCCGTGCGTACATTCTGGCCCCTCTTGATTGCGCTTCTAATCGCCCCCATGGTGGCGGCCTGGCCCCTTCCAACCGCCTGGACCTCTCGCTGGGTCTCTGACCCCTTTGGCGAGGCCGTCGTCCACACATGGGGCCTCTGGTCTGCGGCTGCTCACGGACACCCCTTTCTCCTAAACACGACAACCATCGCCTGGCCCGACGGCATCACCGCCGTGTTGGCCGACCCTCTCAACCTCATCTGGTTTTCGCTGGGATGGCCGGCCGGTGCCGAGGCGGCTTACAACACCGTGGTCTACGGCAACCTGCTCATTCTTGGCTTTTCAGGGATAATCCTGGCACGATCGGTGGGAGGAAACCCCTACATTGGACTGACCGCTGCGGTATTCAACCCATCGACGCTTGGGGCCGTCACGGGTGGCATCACGGAGGTCCTCCCGATCGGTTGGCTGGGGCTGTTTTGGGTGTCATTGCTCCGATCGCTCCAGCCGGGCCAAGCTCAATGGGCGTGGCCTGCCGGCATCATTCTGGCACTCTGCGTCTTTGGTGGCCCTTACCTCGCGGTCTGGGCGGCCCTCTCGGCGCTGCCCATCGGAGTGTTTCATCTCGCCCGCTCGGGGCGTCAAGCCCTCCGACCGCTCCTCATAGCCGCCGGTGTGGGTATCGGACTGTCGGCGCCCCTGACGTGGTCCATCCTGACGGGTCGGGTCGCCGGTCAGCCCGGCACCTCCGATCTCGCCAAGTACCTCCTGCATCCGCCCGCGGCGAGCTCCAGCATCTTTCGTGGGGGCGTCCGCTTTGGAGCCGATCTCTCCGATCCGCTGTTGCCCCTTCCGCTGACTGGCGGCCAGGCTGAGCCAACCTTCACCGCCTATCTGGGGCTGGCTGCGGTGATCATGGCGTGCTGCGTGCTCGCTCGCCGCCGGTCTCTGTGGCCTTGGCTACTCGGCTCGGCCTTCTTCAGCGTGCTCTCGCTCGGGCCGTGGGTCGTCTGGATGGGATCGCCCGCGACGGTCGACGGCCTGGCGCTTCATGCCCCGGTAGGCTGGCTCGCAACGCATTTTGAGGCCATTGGTAGAATCTCCCACTGGAATCGAGCCGGCGGGGCATCCGCGCTGCTGTTGGTGCCCTTGGTGTCGCTCTTTCCGTCGGTGTGGCCAAGAGCAGCCGCCGCTCCTCTCGCAATAGGCCTCCTCCTAGTTGACCGCATTGTGGGCTCTCCCGTGCCGTGGCCTATGCCCACCTTCCGGACGCCTGACATGGCTGCCCATGCCGAGATTACGAACAGCGATGGCGCCATCTTGGTCCAGCCCAATCGCTTTCATTCCCACCCGCTGCCGCAGGCCAAATACCGAGATCCGGCCCTCCTGGCACAGTTCTACCACCAACACGTCGTGTCAGAACCCGGCGTCATGGGCCACGGCCTGAGCGATGCAGCCCGCCATGCCCACGAGGTGCTTGAACGCATCGCACGCCAGGGCCAGGTGGAGGCCGAGCACCGTCTGGCTCTTCAGGGTCCTGGATTTCGCTGGCTCGCAGTCTATCACCGCCACATGTCCGATGACCCGGAGCGAGACGCGCGCTGGGCGCGCTGCATCGGCGCACCCGTTGCGGAGGATGACTGGGTAACGCTCTATGACCTCAGCGTGGGGATTCATCCGGTGTGCGTGACGGGTAGGCCCCCCAGCGCCGCTCCTCCCTCACCCGAAGGGCCTGGAACTTTTTAGGCTCCTCCGCATCCACCACGACCTGCGCTCCGGTGATCGGGTGCTGAAAGTCCAGGTGAAGCGCAGAGAGAAAGAGGCCCTGCCTCCGCAACAGCTTGTGGCTTCCCGTGTAGACCTCATCGCCCAGGATGGGGTGACCCAGCTCGGCCATATGCCGACGAAGCTGATGGGTACGTCCCGTGACCGGCTCCAGGTCGACCGTTGTGAACCACTCCACATGCAGGCTTCGAGTGTGTTCCAGCGCTTGCCACCGAGTCAACGAATCTCGGCCGTCGAGTGCTGTGTCGATCTCCCCCGAGCCATCGAGCCGGCCCGCCACCAGTGCGCGATAGCGCTTGTGTATTCGGCGCTCGGCAAACATCGGGAGCAGCGCCGCCCGAGCCGCCACCGTCCGAGCGACCAGGAGCAGTCCCGAGGTCTTGTAGTCCAGACGATGACACGGATCGGGCATCGGCAGAGCATCGGGCAGCGGGCTGATGTCGATGTTGTGCCGAAGAGCTCGATGGACCGTCCGCCGGGTGTTGCCTCGAGTCATGATTCCAGCAGGCTTATGGACCACGGCCAGGTAGTCATCGATGTAAAGCACATCAAGATCGACCCTTAAAATCGGTAAAACTGCGCTGGCGGCCACCCGTGCCGATATCGTCCAGCCTGCCTGTGGAAACCAATCTGTTCGAGCGTGGTCACCATTGACCAAGATTCGGCTCTCTTTGATCGCCTTCCGTGCCTGATTTCGGCTCTGAAAGGCGGGAAAGACCTGGGCGCAGTAGGCGTCCAGCCTCAACATCGGCGGCTCGTTGGGCACGACGTGCTCGTACAAAGGCATACACCGCCCTATCCGGCCCGAACCTATTTGCCCTTGGCAAACCCTCTCGCGGTGCCTACGCTACTCTCCACGGAGACTCGCTTTGTCGGACTACAGCCGCAGAAATGTCCACAGTGACTACGGGTCAACGAGACGGTCCCCTTCGTCGAGTTCGACTGACGCCGCCAATCATGCGTACCCATCATCGTCGACCACGGCCCTCGAGGCTCATGTCATGGCGGGCGGACGGCTGGAGGTGGGTGATCGAGGGGAGGAAGTCCGGCAGCTCCAGACCTTGCTCGGATTCAACCGCCCGGATGGCGTCTTCGGACCCATGACCATGCGTCAGCTCACCCTCGCGCAGAGCGCTCTGGGCATGACGGTGAGCGGCGTGGTTGACCTGACCACCTATGTAAAGGTCTCGGATTTTATAAACTCCGGATCCGACATAAACAGCATCCTGTTCAAGCAGGTCGGCGCGGGAGCCTCGGCCAAGACCGCACGACAAGACGGGCTCGGTCCAGGCCAGACGTCGTCCATCAGCATGGCCAAGGCTGATGAGGATCGCGTCCTTCAGCACAAGGAGGCCTTCAATCAGGCCGCGGCACGCTACGGGCTACCCCCTGCCCTCTTGGCCGCGATAGCAAGCCGCGAAACACGAGGCGGAGGACAGCTGAACAGCGCAGGCTACTCCATCTACGGAGGAAACGAAGGCTTCGGCTTGATGCAGGTCGATGCCGGACATCACACACCCCGCGGTGGTCCCACCAGTATCGAGCACATCGAGCAGGCGGCCGGCATCCTAGCCGGGTTCAGAGATCAACTCCGAGACCGCCACACGGACTGGACGGAAGCCCAGATCCTCAAGGCTGCGGTGTCCGCTTACAACTGCGGCCCCGGACGCATTCGATCCGTGTCGGGCATGGATACCTACACAACAGGCGAAGACTACAGCGGCGACACCTGGGTTCGCGCCCAGTACTACGCCCGCTTCTTCAACAGCAGCGCAGCGCTTAGTTGAGCCGTCGAGCAACCTCTGCTCTGTCCACTTTTCCGCCAGGTAGACGGGGTAGCTCTGGCCAGAACGTGACCAGCCGCGGCACCTTGTAGTGCTCCAAGACCCGTCGGCAGTGAGCCTGAATCGCGCCGCCATCGCGTTCACCATCGACCGTCACCACGACGGCAGCAGGGGCCTCGCCCCGAAGGCGATCTGCGGTTCCGACAACAACCACCTCGCGCACGTATTCGAGGGCCGAAATCACCGCCTCGATTTCCGCTGGGAACACGCGCTCTCCCGCCACCTTCAGCATGCTGGAGCGACGACCCAGGTGATGGATTCGGCCGAGTGAATCTCGCCTGACCAGGTCGCCCGAAATGAACCATCCAGACTGAAAGGGGCCGGGCTCTGTTCCCTGGGCCGACCAATATCGACTCACGACGGCCGGACCACGAACCCACAACTCCCCCACCTCGCCCTCGCTCACCTCCTGTCCATCCTCATTCATCACGGCTAGCGTGTACCCCGAGAGCACGATGCCTCCCTCACCGGTCGACCGTAGCGCTACCCCAGTCGTCTCGGTGCTGCCCCAGACAGCCACGAAGTCGCCGTCGAGGGCGTTTTGCATTCGACGATGGAGCTCGGCCGACACAACCGCTCCTCCCGCCTCTACTTCTTGGAGCAATGACCGCTCAACCGGCCCGACTCCATGGTCCAACCACATTTCAGCAAAACCGGGCAGCACCAACATGTGGGTGACACCCCAGCGGGCGATGCTTTGCGCGACGGCCCTTGGCGAGCGGGCCTCGACCAACACCGTGGCCGCGCCCGAGACGAGGGCGCGATGGAGAAACTCGTGCGGGTGGGCAAACGGGGCGAACAGGCACAAAAACGTGTGCTCATCCGTGAGGGATGAGGCGGCCGTCGTCGCGTAGGCATTCGCCAAGATCTGTGCGTGGGTCGTCGCTGCTCGACGAGGATGCCCTGTGCTGCCCGATGTGCAATTCAAGTAGCAGACATCGTCCGGCTTGGATTGGCCCTCTACATACGGGGACGCCCGTTCCGCCTTGGACAAGTCATCCACCCCCAACAGGGTCGCTCGACCCAGGTTCGGCACCATGTCCTCATTGACCAAGCGACGGTCTACGACCACCCAGCCAAGCCCACCGACCTGCGCTCTCAGTCCGCGTGGCCTCAGTCGATGATTGATCGGCACCACCACAGCACCCAGCCGGACGATGGCCAAGAAGACCACCACCAGCTCGGGCGTTCGTGGCAACACCATGCCGACGATGTCTCCAGCGACAACGCCGCTCCGTCGCAGAGCACCCGCGGTTGAGCCTACGCGCTGCTCGAGCTCGCGCCAGCTGAGTTGGGTGTCATCCCCTAAGATCGCAGGGGCCCCGCCCCTGGTCTCTGCCTGCGCCCTGAGCGCCTGACAGAGGGTATCAGCCACCTTGGCGCTTGCCTGCAACCATCTTCCAGACTGTTCGCCCTATGGGATAGGCCTCGTCGTTGCTGCCGACGACCTCCACTTCCTCAATGCCGAGGAAGTCGTAACCTTGCGCGTCACCGGTAAACGCACTCGCACAGGCGCCATTCATGTCCAGCGTTGTCGTGACCGACTGCACGGCCCATTGCACCTCGCCGCCGGCCGTCTGCTCAAGCCACACAGGGCTCTCGTAGTCGAGGTTACAGCCGCGGAGCGTGCCCGTGGCGAAGGTCTCGCCGTCCACCCGTATCGAGATCGCGTCACCATCTTGGTGGAGTTCATAGCTGAGGCTCTGCGACTGGCGATTGATGGTGCCATAGCAGTCCCCCGCGGAGGCATCTTCATCCGTGCAGGGGCAGAAGTCGTTGGGTACCGGCCCGAGGTTCAGCGGCCACAGCTCGGAGAAGGCCGCCTTGAGGTCCGACTGACTCAGGCTTCCGTCCCCTGTCTTTCCGCAGTCCTCGGATGAGTTCGTAATCTCAACGCTGAACACCGCATCCGGTGTCGGACCACCACTTCCCGCACACCCACTCATCACCACCAGTCCAGCAAGCCATCGCATAAGGGCGCCTCCATGGGGACAAGTGTAGCCTGTGGTGAGGTACCGAACACCCCCTAAGGGTCAAAGTCCTGTGTGTACCAAAAGGCACCCTCGATGCTGGACGTCGTCCCGATTTCAAAATAGGAAAGCTGCCTTTCATCACACCAACCTCCTGGAGTGCGCCGTGGCTGATTCTGCCCCCACCCCCTATGTGGCCCGCGAGGCCGATCTCGACACCCTGAAGGACGTCTGGAAGGACGTCCTCAACGGTACCAGCAAGACGGTCCACCTGACCGCTCCGCTCGGGGGTGGCAAGCGGGCTATCGTCGGTGAGCTCTGCCGGGGCGCCATCGCGGACACCGAGGACGATGTCCTGCTCTGGCGCGTCACGGTACGGGAAGAGGACGAGGGAATGGCCATCGTCCTGAGAGCCTACGCCGCCCTCTTCCAGGCGGTGAGTCGGAGCCAGACCTTCCGAGGGAAGGTGGAGATGGCGCTGAACTCTCAGCTTCCGAGCCAACCGAAGCGGGTCCAAGGATGGTACCAAGCCTTCATCGATGGCCTGCGAAAGGCCAAGCCCGCGGAGAACGGCCAAGTCAAGGTCAACTTGCCGCAGGACAACCCCCTCGTCGGTCTCATTGAGATCACCACCGGCATTGCCCGAAAGTTTCCCGTCATTCTCGACATTCACGGTCTTCACAACAGCCACTCCGTGGGCCTCATGGCCTTCCTCGAGGCGCTCCTTCGCGAGGCCGCCAGCGGTGAAAGCACTCGTCTGATGGCGATTCTGTCGATGGACCCCGTCGACGATGCAGCGAAGGCTTGGATGAGCCCACCGCTGCTCGAGCTGTTGGAGCGGACCTCCGAAAACGCCGTGGCACTGGAGCTTCAGCCATGGGGCGAAGAGGAAGTCGCCAACTATCTGAGCGGACAAGGCGTCAGCAGTGACGCGGCGCGCATTGCCGACATTGCATCCGGTCGTCCCGGTTTTGTTGCAGAGCTCGTCACCTTCCTTCAGGCGGCCGGTCGCCTCAACGACGACCTCTCGGACCTGACGATGGCGGCCCTGTGCGACCTCTCCGTCGACGAGACCGAGCTCGACATTCCGTCTACCCCTCCTGCAGAGGGTGAGCGCCGCTACGCGACCGCCGACGACGCAGAGCGGGTGGCGCATCTCGCGGCGCTCCTCGGCGTGTCCTTTCCGAGCGGGCTGGTTGCTGACATGGGCGGCTACGTCCGAGACTCTGTTGATGACCTGTTCGATGCGTCGCCTGCAGCGTACAAGGAGCTCCAGTTCTCCGAGCCGCTCGGCACATGGATCTACCAGTTCAACCAAGCACTCCTCCGCGAGTCGGTCCTCGCACGCCACACCGGAGAGGCGGCCGAGGAAACCGCGCGAAGGGTGGCCACGTTCATCGAGCGCTTCCTCGCGCCACGGGGCCACGGCTACGTCGTGAAAGCGCTCCGGATGTACGCCGAAAATGGCGCGCCCCAGCGTGCTGCGATTCTCAGGGGAATGGCGATCGCTGGAGACCAGCCCACGCTCTGGGCCATGGCTCAGGACCTCCTGATGTACTTCGACGAGCTCGAGTGGCCCGATGCGATGCGTCGCACCATCTACATGAACCTCATCGAGCGCATGGTCGCAGCGAACCAGATCGGACCCGCCGAGAAGGTCTGGAATGATGCCATGGCTTGGGCCACTGACCAGGAAGATCGACGGCTCCAGGGATGGCTGCTGTTCAGCGGCTCGCGCATGGATTTCCGCCGCCAAGACCTCTACCGCTCGAGAGACCGCGCTGAGGATGCACTCAAGATCTTCACGGCAGAGAACGAGGCGCTGAAGATTGCTGAAGTCAACAACCACATCGCCATGATCAACCTTGCGGATGGCAAGCCTGAGGATGCACTGAAGTCCGCAGAGGCGGCCGAGACCGCGTCGGATCTCGCGGTCGTGAAGGCCAACGCGGAGTACGTCCGTGGCCTCGTTGCCAAACGAGACAGAGGCACCCACGGCGAGGCGATCGAGCACTTCAAGAAGGCCAACGAGCTCGCCGGGTCAGTGGGGCAAGGCCCGCTCGCCCTCGAGGCCGGAATGCAGCTTGGAGAGACGCTCTTGGTGTCTGGCCAGACCCAGAACGCCGTCGAGGTCCTGGGCCGTGTCGGGCAGATCGCTCAGGCGCTCCAAGACCCCATCAAGGAGCGCGCGGCTGCAGCCCTGCTCGGCCAGGCCCACGCATCCCTCAAGAACTTCGAGGCTGCCGTCCAATTTGGTGAGCGAGCGCTTCAGCTGACCCGCAACCTCAAGATGACTCAGATTGAGCCCATCGACCTCTACAACCTTGGCTTCTTCAATCTGATGTTGGGCCGCTCGAAGGAGGCGGTGAAGTTGTTTCAAGAGAGCCGGAAGGGTGCCGACGCCACCAATCCCGCCTTCCAGAAGGAGCTGCTCTACAATCTCGCGACGGCCCTCATGAGAGAAAACGATGTGGCGGCGGCAGAGACTGCATTCAAGGCTGCGGCGGGTGCTGCGGAGGCCACGAAGGACTTCCGCAAGCTTGCAGGAGCTCACCAGCAGCTCGGCCTCATTGCCGACAAGCGGGGCGATACCGAGGTCGCTCGCTACGAGCTCAATGCAGCGCTTGCTGCGGCCAACCAAGGCGATCTCGCCGAGGCCAAAGAGGCCATTGAGAAGCAGCTCGAGAGCTTGGGCTAAAAGACCGTATAGGCGAAGTTTCTGAGCGGCGCGACATCGGTGAACACCAAAACCAGCGCCAGGATGAACAGCACGACGATGGGCACGATCCACCACGGTCTCGTCGCACGCATGGTCGCGCGCAGGTCCACGGATTGCTTTTGGTCATCACTCATGGCCACAGGATAACGGATCTCGTCGCAGTGGGATACGACCGCTTTCATGAGTGAGCAAAACCAAAACGGCCTCGCATGGCTTGCAGGGGCCCTTCTCGTGATCGGCATTGTCGGCGTCTATCTGTGGCTGACGACACCGGAGGACCCGATCCTCCCTGACACCTACACGGTGATGTGATGCCTCGACCGACAAAGATCGCGGCAATCGCACTCATTACCGGCGCGCTCTCAGTGGGTGGATGGGTCACCTACGAGCGTACGAAGACAAGAAACCTCTCGGACACAATCATCGGCCGCTGGGATCGCCTCGGCGGCGAGCCCTGGCTCCTCCCTAGCCTCAATCGAGCACGGGTCTTCCAGCCCGATCGACCGCACTCCTTCAAGGAGGTCCACGCCTGGCGAATGGGCGAAGGGAAAGACATCACTCGGGTCCGCGAGTACGCCCTCAGCACAAACAGTGAGCGTCTGCGCGGGCCGGAGCTGCGCCCAAAGGCCGCGGGCGCAAAGCGTGTGATCGCCATCGGCGATTCGGTGACCCATGGCTGGGGGGTTTCGTTCGAGGAGGCCTACCCCGCGCAGCTTGAGCGAAAGCTGCGGGCAGCGGGCCACACCGTCGAGGTTATCAACGCCGGAGTCCCCGCCAACCCCGTCAGTGTGATGGAGCGATGGTGCACCACCGTCGGACCAACACTCGACCCAGACATCATCATCTGGACCCGCCGGAGCGCCCAGCAAGGCCCGCAACCGGTCCCGGCCTATGCACGTGCCGTCCAGCGCTGCAAGGCGGCCACCGGTGCGGAGATGATCGTCGCTCTGCCGCCCGTCTCAACGTTCGACGTCAAGGGCTCGAGGCTATGGGAGACAGAGCGAAATCATCTCGCTGCAGCCATCGGCTCCGGTGCACGCGTCGTGATGGACCTGACACCGTACTTCCGTCGTGCCCAAGCAGGCCGAGGTGAGATTCTTGAGGAACGCGGCGGAAAGCTCGCGGTCGTAGATCAAGAGTCGGGACGGGTATGGCTCACGGCGCCTCCCAGCCCGCACGACCTTCCGGCCGAGATCTATGACCTCTTCGAGCGCGAGCCTGAGGTTCGAGAGGCGATGTTCTTTGATGAAGGCCATCCCGATGCAGAGGGCTTCGGGGTCTTTGCGGATGCCCTGGTTAGTCCTGTTGCCGACCTTCTCGCTGCTCCAAAATCACGCTGATCGGCCGAGCTAACATCACCGCCAAGGCTTCGTTTCCTTCCTCGTTCAGGTGGATGGGGTCGTACTCAAACACCATCGAGTCCACGAGCTCTGGAACAACCACAGGGGGGCCGATTCGGGTCAGAACATCGCCGTGGGTCGGGGCGTCTGCCCTTCCAGTCATGTCGAGCAGAATCACATCCGACCCTGCACTCTCTGCCAAACCGACCATCACCTTCAGGTTCTCTTCAAACTCTGCTTTCGACACGCGGGGCAGCGTGCCCTTGCTGACGATGGGGGTCTGAAGCTTGTGCCGAAGGGCGCGATACAGCGCGGTGCTTCTCGGAAAGGATGGAGACGTTCGCTGGCTGTCGGGAATGGTCGACCACTGTGCATCACGCAAGCCCCAACCGAAGATGATGACATCAGGCGCTGTGCCCAGGAGCGACGCCAGCACCTGCCGTCCTTGGTGCGTGCTGTGGCCCGGTATACCCCCGTTCACCACCGGGACACCCAGCTCTCGCTCCAACACCGCCGGCCATGCCTGCTCGGCCTCGACTCCCCACCCAAACGTCGTCGAGCACCCGAGGGCGAGCACCCAGGGCGATGCTGCTGGCATGAGCCCGTCTCGGAGCCCAAGCTCGTTGGTCACAACGGAGAATGTCGTGCCTTCCTCCAGGTGAGGCACTGCAGGAAGATCAAGGCCGCCCTTAAGCCACCACATGCTGTGGGGATCGCCGCGGTACATCGACGACCACTCGTCGTCGGACAGGCTCCACTCCAGCAGCGCAAGCACGGCCACCGTCATGAGCGCCGATGCAACAATTCGGGAGGCCAGGGGGAAACGGTTCAGCATCCGCTCCAGCATAGAGCAAAGTTGCCGTCTTCGGCTTCTCCTTCACCACGGTTCGCTGCTACAGTGTCGGTCAATGCTGACCCCGAGGTGAAGAAGTGATGACGAGACAGCGTGGTTTCTTTTTTGTGGCGCTCTTGACCGGCTGCGGTGAGGACAAGGTCAGCGGTCCGCCGCCGCTCCTGGTAGGCGGATTCGACACGGGAACCACCGACGACACCGGCACGCCGCCCGCACCGGAGCTCTCGGCCTGCGAGCAACTGGGTCTCACGGCGCGCGCGTTCGATCCGGAGACGTCATCGCTACCGAAGCGACACAGCGCCACTGGCGACTTCACGGTTCCGCTGGTGGACGGAACCGAGTGGACCTTGAGCGAACAATGGACCGGATGTGAGTCCTATATCTTCCTTCCTCATGACCTCTCCGTTGATGAAGCGGACGGCCAGAGTTGGTGGGTCAACGGAATCGACGGGCTGTTTGAGAAGAGTCCGCCCAATGCACACTACTTCTTCATCGTCACGGGCAACAACCCTGACCACGCGGCCTACACCGGTCCCCTTGCCGACGACATTGCGACTCAACTCGCCCGACTCGATGAGGCGGACCAGGCCTGGTGGTCAGAGCGCCTGCATGTCGTCGAGGGATCCTCCAACGACCTCAGCGGGTTCATCAAGACGGCCTTTCAGGGCAACATCGGCCGAATGGGCTTCGCCGTCGATCGATTCCAGAAGTTCAGGACGCTCGGCTCTATGGCCGCCGTCGAAGCCTACGACTCCGCGCTCAGCTGGCCCTGGGAGAGGCGCATCTACGACGCAGGCTACCAACCGGCCTATTACAACTTCGAGATCGAGCGCCAAGACCGACTTGATGCCGAAGATGCGCTCGTCGTCGAGGTGCTGTCGGGAGAAGAATACAGCCAGTACCAAGACGGAATCCTGGTTCTTCCTGAAAACATCGAAGACTTCGACACGCTCGAGATTGATGTGATCATGGAGTGCCCCAACACCTTGGCCTACGAGCTCGGCAACTGCGGCGCATGGGACTACCTCGCCCACATGTGGCTGTGGGAAGACTATGAAGAGGACGCCAGAAAGAGCGACGGATCCGCCGACACCGGGTCTTCGGACGACACGGGCACTTCGGCAACCGATACGGGGTCGCCCTCCGACACCGGCTCATCCTCACCTACGGAGGACCCTGCAGACACCGGCAGCGGGGATACGGGCGAGCCTCCTCCCGACCCTGAGCCGGAGCCCGAACCGCCTGCAGGCCAATGGCACGAGATGGCCCGGTTCATCACCACCTACCACCGAGAGTCACGCTGGGTCGTTGATGCCAGCCATGCGCTTGCATGGCTGAAGGCCGGCGAGGAGCGAACGGTTCGCTACGAGTGGGCCCCGTCTTGGAATCCGCAGCCCACCATCATCACCACGCGCTTCCGGTTCACCAACCGCGGGAAGGCCGGGCGCCCGGCTGAGATTGTTCACCTCTACGGTGGGGGCGGCTTCAACGCCGACTACAACGAGCTTCGTCCTGAACAAGAAGTCGACATCCCTGCGGATGTCGCGCGGGTCGAGTTGGTTGCCATCACGACGGGTCATGGGATGAGCGACGACGGCAACTGCGCAGAGTTCTGTGACCACTCGCACCACTTCACTGTCAACGGCAGCGAGTGGGTCCAGGACTTGGATGATCCGGGCTTATCCAGTGGCTGTGCCGACAAAGTCTCGGATGGTGTTGTGCCCAACCAAGCAGGAACTTGGTGGTTCGGTCGGGGCGGCTGGTGCCCTGGTCAGCGGGTCGACCCCTTCACCGTTGACGTGACCGAGGTGGTGTCTCCCGGTAGCCCCGCGACGGTGTTGTACCAAGCGATGAGAGAAGGACGGGAACCCTCTGACGGGTCTGGGAACATCGTCCACAACTCTTGGCTGGTGTACTATCGTTGATCGCTTTTCCCCTTATTGATGCGCAAATCAACGTAACTTGCTACGATTAGCCCGATCAGCCCGGCGGGTGTTCCGTTCGGGTTTCGACTGGGCATGCGGCCCACTCTGTCTGTGAGGAGACACAATGATTCGCGCAACAACTCTCGCCGTGACCATCGCGGCCCTTAGCACCTTTGTAACTACTGTCGGCTGTGGTGGCGGCGAGGAGCCCGCTCCGGCCCCAGCGGCTGCAAAGCCCGCTCCGACCAAGGCTGAGAACACCAAGACGGTGAAGGAGGCGAAGGCTTCTAAGGTCGAGAAGACCCAAAAGGCAAACAACGTGAAGGCCGCCAAGGCTGCTAAGGCTGAAGGTAAGTAAGCCTGTCTTTGCTCTCACGAGCGAGCCCCGCGCCTACCTTCGAGGGTAGCGCGGGGCTCTTTTTTTTGGGGCTATTGCTCGCGGGTGGCTGCAAGGTGCAAGAGGCGGAGACCGAGTCGATGGCAGGTACCCCCGTCTCGGCAGGCTCGGTCAATGATGAGCTCCTCTCGGCCTGCGCCGCATACTGCAACCACGTCTACACCTCCGCCACTGGCTGCGCGCTCGAGACACTCGAGGCTGAGAGCGCAGGATGTCAGTCCTTCTGCAGCGTTCTCTCGCAGTCGGTGCCCGACCAGTGCGAATCCCTGCTCATTATCCGATACCAGTGTGTCATCGAAAACGACCTCGTCTACTCCTGCACGACTGAAGACGACTCGCCTCAAGCGGCCGATGACACATGTCTAGAGGACTTTGATCGCGCTGACGCCTGTCTGGATTCTCTGCGTATGTGAGTCCATGTCTGCCATAATGCAACCGAACGGAGGTGCATTATGCGACCCATATTCATATCCCTGGCCTTAGTTGCGTGCGGAGACGTCTCACTTACGGAGAAAGACGACCCCGATGCAGAGACCCCGACACCGACGGACACCAGTCCTCCGGTTCCCGCTGACTCAGGCGAGCCAAACGCTGGAGACACCGCTGGCTCCGTGAGCACCGACACCGCCATCGACACCGGGCGAGACGACACGGGAGAGCCCGACACGGCCGACCTCGATGGAGACGGCTACAGCGTCTCCGAGGGTGACTGCAACGACCTCGACAGCAGCCGCCATCCTGGCCGAGATGAGGTCTGCGATGGCATCGATAACAACTGTGATGGAGATGTTGATGAAGATGCAATGGTCACGTGGTACCTCGACTTTGATGGAGACGGTCACGGGTCATCGAGCTTCACTTACGACGGCTGTGAGCCGCTCGAGGGCTACGTGGCGTCCTCCGACGACTGCAATGACACATCCGATCTGGCCTACCCTGGCGCCCTTGAAACATGCGATGAGTTGGACAACAACTGCAACGGAGTGATCGACGAGGGAGTGACGACCGTGTTTTTCGTGGACAGCGACGGCGACGGGTATGGCGATGCCGGCTTAACGGTTGCGGCCTGCACCGTGCCGCCTGGCTACAGCGCCAATGATCTCGACTGCAATGACCTCGATCGTGACGTGAGTCCCGCTGGCCTTGAGGTCTGTGACGGCATCGATAACGACTGTGACGACGCCACCGATGAGGGTGA
>CAZKOI010000015.1:0-5025 GCA_964554315.1 uncultured Enterobacterales bacterium
CACGATCCCGAGCCTGCGCAGCGTGAGCCCGAGCCTGAAGCCGAGCCTGAACCGGCGTGCTTGGCCGACAGAACGCATGAGTTGACAAAAAGTCCAGTCACTGTACATCGATGGGAGCAAGTGACGGAGGAAGATAGCGAATACTGTGCTTGGATCCTCGAAGTCAAACCTGCTGTGCAACCCGGGCGGACTGCGCCTGAGCCCACCGGGCCCTTAGCGGCCATAAGGTTGATGCCGTCACGGTCGCCAGGCCCAGCGTTGCGGTGGTCCACACCACGCTGAGCGACGGTATACCAAACGACAGCGCCAGCCCTGCACCCATCAGCACCACCGCTGCGGCGGCCACGGCGCGGGAGGCGGCCCCACCTATGAGCAGCCAGCGCGCGCGATGCTTCAGTCGGTCAAGGAACCGGTTGATCGCCTCGTAATGCTGCCTCGTCGTCTTCAATCTTTGTTCCAGGGATGGGGACGGTGCGCTGGCCGATGTCCATGACCAAGCATGCATACCCTGTGTCGGGATCGGTCACCACGTGACGCGGCGTCAGAACAAAGAGGTGAGACAGCCTGAGCGCTCGGTCCCTGACCCCCCGTGATGACCACCGCCAGTCGTGAACATCCAAGCACCAGCGCAGACATCCCGAAGGACCCCGGAGCCTCGCCTCCTCTTCCGGATGCAGCACGTTGAAGTGACTCGCGATCGGATCGGCTGCGACCCGCTGGTCCTCTGCCACCCACCCACATTGGGGAGGGGGCACCGTCGAAATGTCGACACGCGGCAGTGCGGAGTACTCGCGGTCGAGGTGCATGCTGAAGACGTCTTCCGAGCCATAGAACCGCTCACGAAGGTCGGGGATCGCCGACACATTGAGCAGCAAGGCTGCACCTGCAGAAAGCCAGCCGGCGGGATGCCAGGTCGCCAGTCCAATGACGCCGGCGAGCGCCGGCAGCGCCACCAGCGCGTGACGCTCTCCAAAATCGTCGAAGGTCACCATCAGGAGGTGGTGCAGGACCAAGAAGGTTCCCAGCACACCCGCGAGGCGGGGTCGGACCTTCAGCGTGGTCACGAGAGACAACAGCATCACAGCGAGCCCTGCCGTGCTGCTCAGCGGCCCATAGACCTCAAAGAACATCAAATTGTTGAAGAACGCAGCACCTCGCTCGCCGTCACCGGGCAAGCCTCCCGGCCATATCATGGGCCAAATGCAGGCTCCGCCCACTAGGATGGTCAACAAGCCGGCTGGAGACCAAGCCCAAAGTAGCTCCATGACCGTGCTGGCTCGTCGGGCTTCGACAAGCACCAGCAGGGCGACCAAGACGGCGACCATACCTGTGTCCATCCGGGTCGACAACGCAAGCACCAAGCTCGTGCCCACCCAGGCCTGCATCGACCGAGACAGACGAGGCTGCCGGGCACACCACGCCGCAGAGTAGATCGCCATCGAGCAGAAGAAGAAGGGAAGGATCACATTGTAGGCACTGCTCGACCACGCGATGTGCGCCGGACTTACCGCCACCACCGCGGCAGCAACCGCGCCTGCCCGAGGACCGCCGAGCAAGGCAAAGGCACCGCCAAGCAGTCCGACAGAGAGCGTTCCGACCACGGCCATGATGACCACCGGGAGCTCAGGCCATGCGGGCAAGGCCCTCCCCAGCAGCCACCAGAACCACTGCATCGCAGGGACCATGACGGTGCCACCCCGCGTTGGACGCTGCTCGCCACGAAACAGGTCCCAGTACTCGGCCTCGTGTCCGTCAAACAGGTGAGCCTCGAGCGCCGGGACCCCCCAGAGCCTCAGCGCCAGCACCACAGCACCAGCGAGGAGGACGGGCACCGTTGGCGAGAGTGTTCGCCGGTGCCGCCAGCACAGCCAGAGCCACATCAGGGCCACAACCCACACCGGCCACACCGTCACGATGGGTGACACCGGCGTCACTTGATCCCCGTGACAAAGGCCACCCGGTCTCGACCCAGACCTCGGTCCTCGCCGACCTCTCGCCAGGTGACCACGTAGGGCTGCAAGACGCGCTCCAAGCGTTCATTGATGCCAGTCGCTGGCCCATGATCGTAGAGGACCACCACGAGCTTTGCGCCCTGTTTAAGGCGATCCCGAGCGATGTGATCGAAGGGCCCGTCGTAGAGCTCTGTCGACGTGTGGACCTGGACACCGTCCGCCACACGAGGCTGACCAAAGCGGTAGTCGGTGTACTCAAACGACACCGGCCGAGCGATTGGGAGTGACCGCCACGGCCTCATGCGCCAGAGCACCGAAGAGGATGCCGTCTTGTCGTCGTCCGGCTGCAGCGCCGGTGAAACCAACCAGACCGCATCACCCACCGCTGCGCTCTGCAGCGCGACATCGACGCCCCTGAGGCTGGACACGTCACGAACGATGGCCCGAAACCGATCGAAGTCATCCACTGCGAACCGGAGGCCTCGTGTCGTGCACAAGAGAACGACCACCCAGATGAGCCGGCGTCCTCGTCGACAGGCGTGAGCGACAGCCAGAGCGGCCAGGGGGGCAAACAGTCCGAGATACGGCCGCTGGTGGGCGGCTGCCGCGCCCAACCCAACGGCGGCGATGAGCGCGAGCCCCATCGCCGCCCAAGTCAAACCCGAGGCTCCACGGAGCCCCCAAAGGACCAGCGGCGCGAGCATCAGGCCCTCCGCTCCCATGGTCGTTCCGACCAGATCGACCCAGGCGACCAGCACCACCTCTGGCTGTGCCCAAGTGCTCCCCTCCTCCATGAGTCGTGCGACGCCACCGACGATCGGCAAGGCCCCAAGACCAAAGGTCACCAGGAGCTTGTTGCGGTCCGAAGGTCTCAGCTGTCCCGCTCGCCACAGGACCAGTGCGCATGCGGGCACGAAGGCGAGCAGGTGCGACCACACCGCCACCACGGCGGCCGCTGCGAGCCCCGCCCACGGGCCGGACGCGGCGACAACCATGAGCGCAATGGCGAGTGACGCAAGCGGATAGTTGTTGACCTCAGCGGCATCCCAGAGGTGGGTTGGCGCCGTCGCAAGCACCAAGGCAGCGATCCACCCCGCATGGCGCCCCACGACCCACACCGCAGCAAGAGAGCACAGGACCGAGAACCCCATCCACACCCAGGGAATCGGAGCAATGACCTCAAAGAGTGCCTGAATGCCGCCCCAGAGCGGGGGGTGGAGCCCAATCCAGCGGCTCAGCAGCGTGGAGCTCTGCCCGCCCTCGAGGGCCGCCGCCAAGGGCTCCGCGTAGGCCGCATACGCCAGCGTTATCTCGTCCCAACGCACATGCAGCCGAAGCACCCGCAGGAGCAAGGCGGCCGCTAGGACAACGATGAAGGCCAGCGAATTACTACGCACGCACCGCGCTCCGGGTGATTGGACAAGTCTATGGTACCTCCAGCCTGAGTCATTACGGCGAGACAAGTCGAGAGCCCTAGCCCCGTTCCAGCCCCCACGTCCTTCGTGGTGAAGAACGGCTCGAGGGCGTGCTCGAGCGCCGCGGCCGTAAATCCCCCACCATCATCGATACAAGAAAGCTGGACAGACCCGTCTTGAGCCCGCTCGAGCTCCACCTCGATGGTGGTCACGCCCGGGGCATCCGACGCATTTCGAAGCAGGTTCACCAGGACCTGGTGCAGCCGGTCTGGGCTCATCCGAACCACCAGCGAGCCCTCGCTCGGCGTGACGGAAACGCGGAGCTCTTCGAACACCGACCGGTGCGCCAGAGAGGCCAGCGCAGCCCGAACAGCCTCCTCCAGATCCAAGTCTTCCATCCGCCCATCTTCGGCTCGAGCGGACCCGAGCATGGACTGGATGATCCGGTGAATGCGCTCCAATTCTTCTCGCGCTGAGGCCAACAGAGGTGCCTGCTTATCCGGCGATACCGCGCCGGCCGTCGAGAGCAGGTCGACCGTGGCCATGACCGCAGCCAAGGGGTTCCCGACTTCGTGCGCAAGACCGGCTGACATCTGACCTAGACTCGCGAGACGCTCCGACCTCACGAGTGCTGCCTGAGCGGTCTCGAGCCCCGCACTCATGGCGTTGAGCGACGTGACGAGCGCCTGTAGCTCGCGTGTGAACTCGGGCTCGAGCTGGTGGCCAAGGTCTCCGCCTGCAATCCGCTGCGTGCCCTTCCGTAGGCGCTCGATCGGCGCCACCAAGCTCGTCCGAAGCTGTGCCCAGCCAAACAAGGCGATCACCGCACCGCAAGCGAGCACATAGAGCAGAGCGAAACCCATCGCACCGCCGGGCACCTCTGTGGGCTGCAGCGCCATCCCGAGCTGAAGAACTCCGACTGGACGTCCACGCCCAACGACGGGAACCGTCACTCGGACCACGCGGTCGCCAAAAACGGACCCCTCAATTTCAAGGTGAGGGGTCTTGGTGAACAGAGCCGCCCGAACGCCTGCGTGGCCCCGCCCCGGTGGCTCGCCCCTTGCGATCACAAGCGGCTCCGCCTCAGGTCCCAGGAGGACCAGTTGCTCGAGGTCAAGGTGACCCTGACCGACGGCCTCCACGGCCGCCACGAGTGCGTCCTGATCCGCGCCCTTTCGCACGGCCGCCCCCAGCTGCGCAGACATCGCACTTCCGAGCGACTCGGCGAGATCGGTCTGACGCGTCACGGCGGCCTGCTCGAGCACGACCCAGAACACCCCCGCATTGAAGACCAACACGGCGAGCGTGAGCAGCCCAAGTGAGCCTGCGATGCGTGTCCAGAGGCGAGGCATGCCCAAGTGTACCCGAACGGATCTCCTCTCCCCGGGATCGCGTGTTATGCCGACCCCCCGTTTGGAGGCTTCATGATTCGTTTGTCATCCTATGTTCAGGACCAGTGGGTCGAGGGCACCGGCGACCACAGCGTGCTGGTCAACCCATCGACCGAAGAACCCCTCGCCGAAACATCGACGGCCGGAATCGACATGGCTGCGGCGCTCGATCATGCCCGTTCGGTCGGAGGACCGGCGCTCCGCGCCCTGACCTTCGCTCAGCGGGGTGAGCTCCTCAAGCGGATGGCAAACGCACTCCACGAGCAC
>CAZKOI010000015.1:5035-26205 GCA_964554315.1 uncultured Enterobacterales bacterium
CGACATTGCGGAGCGCAACAACGGAGGCACACGAGGCGATGCAAAGTTCGATGTGGATGGCGCAACGGGTACGCTGGCCAGCTACGCCCGCCTCGGCGAGAAGCTGGGCGATCAGACGATCCTGGTCGATGGCAAGGTCACGCGTCTGTCTCGTGCTCGCTTCGTCGCCCACCACGTGCGCATGCCGCGACCGGGTGCCGCGGTTCACATCAACGCCTTCAACTTTCCCGCTTGGGGCACCTTTGAGAAGGTGGCCGTGGCGATTCTTGCGGGCATGCCCGTGGTCACCAAGCCTGCGACCGCCACCGCTTGGCTCGCCTGGAGAATGAGCCAGATCATCATCGAGGCCAACATCCTCCCCGAGGGCGCCTACTCCTTCCTCTGCGGAAGCCCTGGCGATCTGCTTGACCACCTCGGTCCGCACGACACGCTCGCCTTCACGGGCTCGGCCGACACCGGAGGCTTCCTTAGGGGCAAGGATCCCTTCACCAAGGGCTCTACACCGGTGAATGTTGAGGCCGACTCACTCAATGCGGCCGTGTTCGGGCCTAAGGCTGAGCCCGGATCCGACCTGTGGTTCTTGGCCGTCCGAAACATCGTGAAGGACATGACCCAAAAGACGGGTCAGAAGTGCACCGCCGTGCGTCGAATCATCGTTCCAGAGCCGTGGGCGGATGCGCTGTGTGATGCCATCCGTGAGGACCTCGCGAGGGTTGTGGTGGGAAACACCGCCGACAAGGACGTGACCATGGGGCCAGTGGCAACCGCGAGCCAGCTGGCCGACGTCCGCGCCGGAATCGACCGACTCTCAAAGCAGACCACCATCGTCTGCGGCGGTTCGATGCCGATCGATGGTCAGAGCGCGCCGGCCGGCAAGGGCTACTACGTGGCCCCCACCCTCCTTCGCGCCGAGTCTGCTGACGCGGCCCCCGACGTGCACAGGTTTGAGGTCTTTGGCCCTTGCGCGACGGTCATCCCGTACAACGGAGAGGCCGACGAGGCCGCCCGCATCGTGGGTCTTGGCGGCGGCTCTTTGGTGAGCGCGACCTACACCGATGACCGCAAGTGGCTCGCTCAATTCTTGATGGGCGCCGCACCCTGGAACGGGCGGGTATTGGCCTGTACGGCGAAGGTGGCCGATGAGTCGCTTCCTCCCGGCATGGTGCTGCCCAACTGTCTGCACGGAGGCCCTGGACGCGCCGGCGGCGGCGAAGAACTCGGCGGACTCCGCGGCCTAGAGTTTTACACTCAGCGCGTCGCCATTCAAGGTGACTCGGGCGTCCTCGGAAAGGTTCTCGGGATTCCGACGGAATGAGCTGGGAGCTCGCAGGCGCCTCCCTGAAGCTGATCATGGCGGGCATGGAGCCCGTCAAGGACGCGCCAATGGCCAAGTATGGCTACTGGCGCGTGGGTGGTCCGGCCGACCTGCTCGTCGATGTGCACGACGAGGCGCAGCTCGCAGCGGTGATGGACACCGACCTCCCCGTCACCGTTCTCGGAAACGGCTCCAACCTCCTGGTGTCCGACGCAGGCATTCGTGGAATTGTCGTTCGCCTCCGAGGCACCTTTCGGGAGCTGTCCTATCGCGACCCCTCGAACAGCAGCGGTCTATCGAGTCACCTGAGCAGTGAGGCGGGGCTCGCTTTGGTGGGGGCCGGGATGATGAACAGCGTTCTTTTGGCCCGCCTAGACAAGGCGGGACTGGGAGGAGCAGGAAGCCTCGCGGGGGTGCCGGGAACGATCGGCGGAGCCGTAAAAATGAATGCCGGCACGCGCGTCGGCGAGTTTGGAGACGCCGTCGCCTTTGTTCGCGCAATGCTGCCCAATGGCTCGGTCACGAACCTGACGGCTGACCAGCTCGCCTTCCGCTATCGACACTCGACCTTGCCGGACGGGGCCATCGTCACCCGGGTTGCAATCTGGGTGTCTCAGCTAAGCTACGCCGAGGAGCGGTCCGCCGTCGAGGAGCATGTGGCCTACCGCAAGTCCACACAGCCACTCGATCAGCCCTCCTGTGGGTCAACCTTCAAGAATCCGCCCGGCGACTCGGCCGGACGCCTCATTGAGGCCGCGGGCCTGAAGGGAGCGCGCGAGGGCGGCGCCATGATCAGCGAGAAGCATGCAAACTTCTTCGTCAACACCGGCTCCGCCACCGCGAACGATATCTACACCCTCATCAAGCGGGCACGAGACACCGTCTATGAGCAGTTCGAGGTCCTCCTCGAGCCCGAGGTTCGGGCAGCGGGCGAGTGGCCAGATGGATGCTGGCCGCTATAGGAGGCGCGCATGAACCCTAAATCAACGGCCACGCCCGCACCCAGCATACCTCCGGACATGCGCGATCGGATCTGCTTTGTCATCGGTCCACCCCGCTCGGGGTCGACGCTGCTGATGCGCATCCTCAACGCAACCAGCGCAATCTTCAGTCGCCCAGAGCCGCACCTGCTCCCCGCGCTCGCGCACCTTGGCTTCTGGCGCACTGTCGACAAGGCCCCCTACGACCAGCTCCAGGCTCAAGACGGTACACGAGACTTCGTTTCTGATCTCCCCAATGGCGAGTCCGATTACTGGGATGCCTGCCGAGCCTACATGGACGTGCTTTACGGCCGCATGCTGTCGACGGCAGGGGCTGACGAGAAGTACTTCCTCGACAAGACACCCGCCAATGCGCTGGTCTTGCCGTTCATCGAGCGGGTCTACCCCGACGCAAAATACATCGTCCTCACCCGGCACCCCGCAGCCATCTTCGCCTCCTACGCAAACTCCTTCTTCGACGGTGACTTCGAGTCCGCACGGCGCTTCAATCCGATCCTCAGCCGCTACATTCCGGCCATGGCCCGGTTCCTGCGGGAGACCTCTGTTCCACACCTGCATGTCCGATACGAGGACCTCGTCGGTCAGCCCGAGGAGACGCTCGGCCGAATCTCCTCATTCTTGGACATCCCATTTGAGCCCGATGCGCTGAACTACAAGCAGAAGGATGTGGCAGGCCAAGGACTCGGCGACCCGGTCGGTGTGGCTCAGCACAGCCGGCCTGTGACCGACAGCATCCACAAGTGGGCGGGCGAGCTTGCCGCCAGCCAGCAGAAGTTCGACATCGTCGCCGAGCAGCTGGCCATGGTCCCGGCTGAGGACATTCAGACCTTTGGCTACGACCCCGCGACGCTCTGGGCGCCGCTGGAGGCTGCTGATCCGGCGGCCTGGGTGCCGGCCAAGAAGAAGCTGGATCGGTTTCAGCGCCAGCGTCGAGTCCTCCGCTGGCTGCGCCGTGACATCGACAACCGCTGGCACGGCCCGCTGATCGCCAAGATTCGTCGCGTCTGCGACGTCCTGCTGCGCGGGCACTAATTTGGCGCCGACAGCGGTCACCCTGGGCAGTTGCTTTACTCCGAGTTAATCAACTGATTAAATTCACTCGCCGGAGGGCTCATGCACATTCCAGACTTCACGCTTGGCGACACACTCACCCAGGAACAACAAGCCTTCTTTGATGGGCACGGCTTCATTCGCTTTCGAGGGGTCGCCACGGACACCGAGTGCGATCAGCTCTGCTCCGCCCTGGATCGGCTCTCTCAAGAGTGGGTCAACACGGGGCGAGAGACGGTCCTCGGCATCCCGCTCCAGTGGGGTTTTCGTCCCGATGGCTCCAAGTATGTCCAGCGCTACGCCTACTCGTCCCACTACTCCGAGAGTGTCCGCGACTTCTGCACCTCGAGTCGGTTTGAGCCGGTTCGGCGCCTCTGCGGCGAGGAGGCCCGTCTGGCTCAGACGGAGAAGGACGGTGTGGTCGTGAATGACTTCATCAACGACGAGGGCTCGACATGGAAGAAGCTGGGCTGGCACACCGACGGGCTCCGAGACCTCTTCTACCTCACGATGCCCGAGCCCATGCTGAACGTCGGGCTCTACCTCGATGACTGCCCCGAAGAAAAGGGCGGCGTTCGTCTGATTCCCGGCACCCACACTCAGGGCTTCTTCTCGATGGCGTTTGGAAAGGCGTACTTTATGGACCACCGACCCGACCAGCGCGAGGTCGCACTGACGGCCCGCCGAGGCGACCTCACGATCCATGATGGTCGCCTCTGGCATCGGTCCGAGCAGTCCTCTCTGACAGGCCCCGAGTCTCGACGACGGACCATGTATATGGCCTTCGTCGATGGTCCTGAGCGCCATCGAACGGAGACCAGCAGCGCTCCCTTCTACCACCAAGTTCGAAAGTGGTTTCTGTGAACCACCCTACGGCACTGCACATCCTCGCGACCGCACCACGCGTCTTCGCCGACAAGGGCTTCTCGGGCGCCTCTACCCGTGCGCTGGCCTCGGCCTGCGAGGTCAACATCGGCACGCTGGCTTACCACTTCGGCAACAAGCAGGGCCTGTACAACGCTGTCATCGACCAGGTGTATTCCCAGCTGCTGGCGTGCCTCAGGGTTAAGCCATCGGGAACCTCACCTGCGGACATGGTGCGCTCGGTGACTTCCGCCGTGTATCGAAAGGCCCTGGAGCATCGAGACGGGGTTCGTCTGCTCCTTCGCCACGTCATGACCCACGGCTCTGTTCCTTCTCACGTCCACACCAAGTGGAGTCCCCACGTCATGGCCGCGCTCGCCACCCTCATCGGTGAGCTGAATCTGCCTGCCAATCGAGACCACCGCCTGGCCCTGCTGAGCATCAACCACTTGGTGGCGCGCTACGTCGTATCCCACTCGACGGACATTGCTCCTTTCACGGATCGCGATCCTGTGGATGCCGTGTCCGAACACATCGGTGAGGTTGCCGTCAAACTGCTAGGCCTTGAGTAAATCTTGGTTTACAGTAGTCGCCGCTTGATTCGGAGTTCTCATGCCCGCTCGTACACTCGTCACCCTCCTCCTGGTCACGGCCTGCCAATCCAAGGGCGAGTCCTCGTTCGATAACTGCCCTGAGGGTATGAGCGATGACGGCACGGGCAACTGCGCTACCGACAGCGACACGCCGCTGCCGGACGCCGATGCCGACGCCGATGCCGACGCCGACGCCGATGCCGACGCCGACGCCGACGCCGACGCCGATGCGGACGTCGACGATTGCAACGCCATCGTGGTCGACACCACCCCCAACAGCGGCGACTCCGGGGTCTATTTCCGAGATCCGGTTCGTTTCTGGTTGAGTGAGGATGATTCGACAGCGAGCATTGCGGTGACCGCCGAGTCCGGTGAGGCCGTCGCGGGCACCACCTCTGGAGATGGCGAGGAGATCACCTGGACCCCAACCGAGAACCTCGCACCCAGCACCCGCCATACGGCCACGCTCACGTGGTGCGGCGGTACCCACGGCATCGACTTCACGACCTCTGAGACGGGGGAGCCGCTGGAGACCGACGTGACGGGCGAGACCTACGCGCTCGACCTGGGCACAGCTACATGGGAGGAGCCGGCAGGTGTGGGCAGCCTGCTCGGCGGGAGCTTTGACACGAGCATTCTTGTGGGCGTTCAGGAGGCCTCGGACGTCATTGACTTCTTGCTGGCCATCCCCGAGGCAGAGACCACTGACCAAGACTTCTGCACGCCGACGCTGGACTTTGATCCCGTCAGCTTCGCGAGCTCGCCCTACTTCGAGATTGGCCCGGCCGATTTTCCCATCGCCCTGATGGGCTACTCGCTCGTGATCTACGACATGAACATCAACGGCACCTTTGAGTCCGACGGCGAGGGAATGAACAACATCCGCATGTCGGGATCGATGGACCTCCGCGACCTCGAGGACACCCTCGGCGACCTCACCGGCGGTATGGTCTCTGACGCAGAGGCCGCCTGTGACCTCGTGCTCATGTTCGGCGTTTCCTGTGCGCCGTGCCCGACTGATGATGAGCCCGTTTGCCTGGGTGTCTCCTTGACCGACATCGAGGCGACGGCCACCGGCGCCACGCTGGAGCCGATTGACGAAGCCGACACCCACCCCGAGTGTGCGGGCTAGCTCGCCTCGCGCACCCTGCTCTGTCCGAGGCTGGCCCCTGCTAGCGGCTCTTCTTCTTTCGCCGCCGCCACTTTGATCCTCGCTGAGGCATGTCAAGCTGATCGAGCATCCAGTTCTGTGCGAAACGACGAGCCTTGAAGCACGCGACGGGTGGCCACCTGAGGCCGTGATCGCCATCCTCTACCTCGAGGATATCGGCATTCGGGTGATGCTCAACATAGCGCCGAGCGTGGTCGACGGAGACCACAGGATCACGTGCACCATGAACCAGGAGCGTGGGGGGCAGGGACGAGCCCTCATGCTCGATCGGCGAGGCCGCCCTTAGGTCCGACGCGCTAAACACATCCTGGGTCTCACCCACAGGGAGTGCCATGAGATCCGTGGGCGCCCCTAGAGCCACAACACAGCGAACCCACTCCGGCCGTGCCTGGGCCGCCATCATCGCAAGGTGGCCGCCCGCGCTGTGCCCCCAGAGGGCAATCCGAGTAGAGTCCGTCAGCTGGCTACGCAAGAAGGCGATGGCACCAAGCACATCGTCCAGTTGGGCGGGCCATGGGTGCTCCGGCGCAAGACGGTAATCCATCGCCGCCACCATGAGGCCACGCCGCGAGAGCTGCGGCCCAAAGCCCTCGAAGCTTCGCCACGAGCCCTCACGCCAGCCGCCGCCGTGGATGAGCAAGACCGCCGGCCAACCATCCCGCGGGCAGAGGTCGTTGAGCTCCCAGATGTGCACGCGCTGCCGCATCCGCTCACCGTACGCCACCTCGTCCCACTGGATGAGGTCAAAGCTGGTGACCTTGCCTTGTATCTTTCGACGAAGGGCATTGGCCTGGGTCAACACCGGAAGCGCCGCACCCGGCACATGAACGAGGGGGTTGTCCGCCATCAGCCGTCCTGGGGAACCGTCTCGCCGCCTATCTCCGTCCATGCATAGATCCCGCCGTCCATGCTCGTGGCGTTGAATACCCCCTGAGTCCGAAGGAAGCTCGCCGCCTGAAGAGAGCGCGCTCCGAGCGCGCAATACACCACCACCTCGTTTGCCTCGCGCACCTCCTCCCACCGCCGCTCAAGCTGCCCCAGCGGGATGACGATTGCACCTGGAATCACACCGCCAGCGGTCTCGTGAGGCTCACGAACATCGAGCACGGTGACCGCCTCGCCGGCGTCGAGCCGCTCCTTGAGCTCCTGGGCACCACACTCGATATTGGACAGGTCAACCGAGGACTCGCGGGGCGTTGCCGGCTTGGGCTCGAACTGCTTCGAGACGGGAGGCGCTGCAGGCACATGTGGCGCACGGTCAATGACCGTGTTCAAGATCTTCCTAGCTGCACGACGAAACAGTCCCATGGACGCCTCCAACGGTTCAACTGTAACGCAGCCGAATGCTCACGGCAGGACATGTCCGATCGCACAGCTTGACGGCAGCGGCGCGCTGGTTAGTTGCGCCCGCCCTTTCGCCTCGGGCGCTGCGCGAGACGCGGTGCGCCGGCGGAACACCTCCAATCTCACCCGGAGCGACCATGTTGGTCCCGATGAGCGCCCTCGCGCTTACACTCTTGATTCCCACCGAGGCCGATGCCTGCACCATCGATGGCTGTGCGCTGCCAGAGGCTCTGCACAAGGTCGAGGGTAAGGAGACGCCCGCCAACGGCATCTGGACGTGGCTTCACCACGACCTAGCGGCGGCACGCGTTGCGATCCGTTCCGGCCACTCCGCCCATGCGCTAGAGATTGTCCACACCCTCGACAAGGTCCTTCGAGCGCGCGTGCGCGACCTCGTCAACTTTGGTGGTGCAGCCGCCGTAAAGGACTTCCATCAAGCACTTCAGTCCGTGGTGCTTGACGCGGGCGGTTGGCCGCTCGAAGAGCTTGACGTGGGAGTGATCGAGGCGCAGGGTTGATGCAGGTCAGTCTGCTCCGCCCCCAGGATCTGGCGAACACAGCAGGTCTGGTCACCGGAGCAAGACTCCTGATTGCGCTGGCCTTTCCGTTTCTCACGGCCAGCCCTACCGTGGCGCTCGCGGCCTACCTCATCGCCACCGCGACGGACATCATCGACGGAGCCATCGCTCGTCGGACGAACACAGCGAGCCACACCGGCGCATTCGTTGACGGGTGGGTCGACAAGATCTTGCACGTGAATGGCGCCTGGTCGATGGCCTTGCATGGCTACATGCCCGCCTGGTGGATGTGGCTCTGGTTTTCACGAGAGCTCATCCTGTGGGCGATGGTCATGGTGTTCATGGCCGACTTCCGCTGGGGTCGAGTCAAGCCGCACACCACGACTCTATGGGGCCGGATGACGGCCGTCGCTTTGTTTGCTGCCATGGCGCTGACCTTAGGCGGGCATGCCGATTGGGCCTGGCCCCTTACGCTCATCACCGCCGGACTGGGCCTCGTTGCAGGGCTCGGCTATTTCCGCCGTCATCTTGAACACCGACACCTCTTCGATTAGGCCGCTTGGCTGCCCGTGGAGGGACTCGTGTCTACAGAAACGCCACCCGTCGTCGCTGAGGAGGAAGCCCTGCTCGCGAACATCCGCCAGAGGCTGATCGAGAATCCTCTTGGCGCCAGGCAGAGCTCTGAGTTGGATATCGCGACCGAGATTCGACGGCTCCAGAGTCAACTCGGCACCGCAAAAGAAGAAGACAAGGCGGCGATGCTTCAGCAGATTGACCACCTCGCCTCCCTCCTCGACCAAGTCCGAAAGCAGGCGGCACAGGCCGAGGTTGACCCGGACTCCCCTTACTTTGCACGACTGCGCCTTACAGAGAGCGGACGGGAGCTCGACGTATTTCTCGGGCGAGCAACTCGGCTGTCCCACGGTATTCGCATCGTCGACTGGCGCAATGCCCCTATCTCGAGGCTCTTTTATCGATACGAAGAGGGCGATGAATACGCCGAAGAGATGGCCGACCGGACCCGGGAGGGCACGGTCACCATCCGAAGAACGATGCACATTACCGCCGGCCACCTCCAGCGCTTGGACACCGCTGACACCACCTACGTAAACCACGCGGGTGGATGGACCCAGCTCAGTCCCGACGCGCAGCGGCTCCGTGGCGGCCAAGGCACAGCCTTGCGTGCGGGCCGAAGCACGGGCGCACACCTTGGCTCGGGCGAGAAGCTTCGCGCCGACAAGCACCTCCCCGATATTGCCGCGTTGATCGACCCCGAGCAGTTTGAGCTCATCACCGGGCCCAACAGCGGTGTGGTCGTGCTGCGCGGTGCAGCGGGTACCGGCAAGACGACGGTCGCCCTGCACCGGATTGCGTACCTCACATACGCGCACCCACAGGCGTTCTTACCCTCCAAGATTCTCGTCGTTGTCTGGGGGCGAGCGATGCGAGACTATGTCGCTCATGTGCTGCCAGCGCTCGGTGTAGAGGGCGTCCACGTGACCACCTGGGAGCAGTGGGCTCGAGGCATGGTGAAGCGCCACTACCCCCACCTCCCCCAGCAGGTTGCCGATGATACGCCCGAGCCAGTGGTCCGAATTAAGCTGCACCCTGGTGTGGCAGACGCCCTCGCCCAGGCGTCTCGCGAGAACCCCAGTCAGCGCACGCCAGAGGCGGCGCTGGAGGACTGGGGTCGCGTGCTCACGGACAAGGCTCTGTTGGCCGAGGTGATGGGAGATGACATCTCCCCTGCTCAGCTGGATAAGGCCCACGCCTGGTGTACCGCACAGTGGAATGCCGTCAACGCGTGGTGGGAAGGTGACAGGGAGGTCGATGCCCGGCTTGACCCTGAGGATGACGCCTTGTTGCTGCGTGCCTGGCAGCTTCGCGTCGGGCCCTTGCGCTCGAAGAAGAAGCGTCCGCTTGACTACGCGCACATGGTCCTTGATGAGGTGCAAGACTTCTCGCCGGTCGAGGTCAATGTGCTGCTTGAGACCGCATCCAAGAAGCAGTGCGTGACACTGGCCGGTGACACCCGCCAGCACATCACTCAGCACGCGGGCTTCTCAAGCTGGGCCGAATTCCTCGAGCGGATAGGTGTTGCATCCACGGCGCTGAGCACGCTTGCGGTGAGCTACCGGTCAACCCACCCCGTCACCCAATTCGCCATCAGTGTGCTTGAGGATGAAAACCAGCCGCCAAGGACCTTGCGAGACGGCCCGCCCGTCGAGCTGTTCCGTTTCTCTGACCACGGCGCCTGTGTGGCCTTCCTCGCGCAGACCCTCCGCCGATTGACCGACACCGAACCGCTGGCCAATATCGCCCTGCTTACGCCCGATGGCGCCACGGCCGAGGTCTACGCCGACGGGTTGCTCAACGCCGAGCTTCAAGGCGTGAGGCTGGTGGTGAACCAGCGCTTTGCGTTTCGCCCCGGAATCGATGTCGTGCCCGCGACCGAGATCAAGGGTCTTGAGTTTGACTACGTCGTCATCGTGGAAGCCTCTGCCGCTCACTGGCCAGACACGCCGCACCACCGTCGTCTGATGCACGTCGCCGCCACCCGCGCGGTTCACCAGCTCTGGCTCACCTGTGTCGGCACGCCCAGCCCCATCCTTCCCGTGGTGTCCTCATGACCGAGAATGTCCTCAAGCGCCTTGAGAGCGGCGGCCTTGAAACGCTCACCAGCATCGCGATTGATCACCTGCTCAGCGTACCCATCGCAAGCCTGGTCAATGCCAAGACGCTCGCAAGCCAAGTCGTCATTCACTGGCGCCACCTTGCCGCTTCCGAGCAGGCCCAAGAGCGCTTGGTCGAGCACATCGACCGTCTCCGCGCACACCAACCAGAGGGGTCTCTGCGGGATCGAATTCCCGCGAATGTGGTGACACCGCTTCGCGAAGCCGTCGTCCGACCCATGGTGCCCAATCGGGCCATCGTCGGTCGACTATTGGAGCACGGAGCGGTCGAAGAATTGCTTCGTGAGCTCTTGGTCGGAGCGCTGCATGACTTTGCAAAGCGGCTGCGTCCCTCCATGCCCGGCACCGATCGCGCCGTGGGCAAGCTGAGGGGTCTCAAGCGGGTCTCTGAGGGCATGCTCGGAGGACTGGGTGCAGAGCTCGAGCGCCAAGCCGAGCAGAAGGCCAAAGACTTTGTCGACACGATTCTCTCCAGTGTTGTCGCCCAGGCCGCAGACGAGATCTGTAATCCGGCAAAGGCCGAAGACTTCGGACGCTTTCGCTCGCACCTCCTCGATCAAATCCTCGACACCCCCCTGTCCGAAGTCAAAGGCGAGCTTGATCGAATTGATACTCAAGACCTGGTTGAGACGGCGTCTCAGATCTCTGCGGCGCTCGCCATGAGCGACTCAATCGAGGATCAGGTCGTTGACATTATCGAGCTTGCGCTAGAGTCAATCGGCGATTTGTCCGCTGGGCAACTCCTCGCGGATGCAGGCCTCTCGGACAGCTGGCGGGCCGAAGCAGAGCGCCAGGTCACGTCAATCAGCCGAGCCTTCATCGAGACCGAGCCATTCAAAGCGTGGCTTCGGGACATCCTGGCCGATTAGCGGCTTCGCCTCTGCTAGGCTCTTCGCATGACCTACGACGCGCTCGTCATCGGTGGTGGCATGGCTGGCCTGGCGGCGGCGTGGCGCCTCGCGCGCGAGGGACAGAGGGTCTGCCTGGTTGAGGAGGCCGACCACCTTGGAGGTCTGGCCTCCAGCTTTGAGCATGAGGGACGCCTTTACCCGTTGGGGTACCACCACATCCTGTCCACGGACGCACAGCTGCTCAGCTTCTTGGCGCAGCTCGGCTTACTGGACCGCGTCCACTGGAAGCGCCAGGACATGGGCTTCTTGGTCGATGGTGCAGTGTGGGGCCTGGGCTCCGTGCGCGACTTCCTGCGGTTCCCGCTCCCCATCCCTGCAAAGGTTGGGATGGCTGCACGGGTGGCGACGGCCTGGCTGCCGCTCGAGCACGACGAGCCTGCAAGCACATGGCTCCGCCGCTTCGCGGGTGCGGGGGCCATCTCCGGCTTCTTTGACCCGCTGACCCAGATCAAGTTTGGCCTGCCCACGTCAGCCTTATCGGCCGCGTGGCTCCGCGCGCGTATGCTGAGCAGCGAGGCGAGCTGCCAGTACGGTTACATGCCGGATTCCGACTGGGTGAGCGTTGTCGTCGAGGCACTTCACGCCCGCCTAGAGCGCCTTGGCGTGGACATCCATCTGCGCAGCCGAGCCGAATCCATCGACCTAAACGATGCGGGTCGCCGGGTACTCGGCGCCACCCTCGCCGATGGGCGGGTGCTCCGCGCCCGCGCGACGATAGCCGCGCTCGCCCCGCCCATTCTCACCAAGCTCATGCCCTCTGTGCGCTCGTCGCATCTCCAGCAGATCGAGTACACCGGCGTGGTCTCGAGCGTTGTGGCCACACGAAGCCCCGTCACGATCGATCGATACTGGACCAATGTTCTGCGTCCGTTGAGCAGCTTTGGCGGCGTGTTCCGCCTCGACCTCCTCAACGACAGCCTGGGCCACCCTGGGGTGAAGCTCTTGAACTTTTGTACTCATGTCCGGACTCGAAGTGAAGCATCGATGCTGCGTTGGCCGGAATCCAAGATTGTTCAGCAATACCTCGCAGACTATGAGGCGCTCTTTGGCGAGCAAATCGAGCCTGACTGGACCCACACGAGCCGCATTACCCACTACAGCCCGGTGTTTGTGGACGGCTACAGAAATCCTGATGTGACTCATCCCAAGCTGGAAAACCTCTTCTTGGCAGGCAACCACCGGACCTTCCCGGTGCTGGCGACGACGGGTTCCGCCATGGGTTCCGGCCATGAGGCCGCAGCCGCAGCCTTGGCCAGTCGAGCACTCAAGATCGGCCAGGTTGGAGATGGTGAGGCCGCGTGAAGATCTTCCCCGCAACGGCGCCCCGAACGTGGTTGATTGCCGCCGTGTTCGTGGCGGGAGGCTCCAGCCTCGGGGTGGGCCTCAGCGCCCTATGGAGTGCGGACTCGGCACTGGTCACTGGGCGCTGGGAGCACGCCGCCGTGGCAGCCTCCGTCACCCTCCTCCTCCTCTGCGCGGCGCTTGCTCGTGCGCTCGAGACCCGAGAAGAGCAGATCCTTGCACTCATCCCCCCGCGGGTCAGGCGTCTCTCCCCGGCGCAGTGGCTCGGTCTCGCCGGAATCGTGTGGCTGCTGGGTTGGTCCGCCTACCACGTTCACACCGACCCCGAGTGGGTATCGTCTGGCATTGACTGGCACGACTCTCACCTCGATGCCTACTCCCTGCTCTACGGTGACCCACCCCTCTACTGCGCCTGGCGCTACCCGCTGTATCCTTACCTCTCCGCCACGGTGTCATACTGGACGGGATGGGACCTCGGAATTGGCACCCAGGTCATCAGTCGTCTGGCCGCTGTGGGTACAGCCGTGCCGCTGTTCATCGTCGGGCGGGCCCTCTTTGGTCGAACAGCGACCATCGGAGGGCTCCTCCTGTTGACCAGCCTCGCAACCTACCGGATGCACACGGACGCCGTCACGCCCTACCCCCTGGTCATGTTTCTCGCAGCAACCGGTGCAGCCTGCATTACGGCGATGGGGCGGGGGCGATGGTGGGTGTGGCTCATCGCGGGAGTCACGACCGGAGCGCTGCTGGCAAATGACGGCAAGAGCCTCCTGATATCCCTCGGTTTTGCCGGCTTGGCGCTGCCTCTGGCCCTCATTGTGAAGGGCCGAGCCTACCAGCGCTTGCTCCGATTGGCCCTCTTTGCCGCACCTGTTGGCCTCTCCTATCAGTGGATGGCGAGCCTTCCGGTCAAGGCGTTTACCCTCGAGGAAATGGCCGTCGCCTACCTCGTACCCGGGGGACGTGGCGCGGCTCAGGCGCCCCGAAATCTTCAGACGGGGTACATGTGGGGCCACTTCGAGGACGCCGCAACGATTCCTCGAACCCTGTTGACGTTCTATGAGGCGGGCAAGAACCCCGAACTTGCCGAGCAAAACGCACGACAGCTGCGGACCTCTCTTCAGCGCCTCGGGCTCGACTACCCAGGATTCTCAAGGCGCGTCCCGATCGCGCTCGGTCTGGTGCTGCTGGTCCCCCTCGTAAGAAGACGAGATCGGCTTCATACAGCCCTAGCCATCGCCGGTGCCGGGGTTGTCCTCGTGAGCTGCTGGCCTTCCATTAAGAGTGACTACCAAGAGCGGTATGTCGTTCACGGAGCCGTGTTTCTGCCGCTGCTTTGGATGGGCGGTGTTGGCATGTTGGCCCGCCTGATCGTCGGCGACCAGACGCTGACTCGACGCTGGGTCAGACGCGCTAGCGTGCTGGGTATCGCCGTCGGCACCATGCTCTGGCCGACCAACCCTGTGGGGCTGGTTCAGCTGGAAAAACGCCTCGATCCCGTGGCCATGGGGGGTAAGCAGGAGCACGAAGTGGCACAGTGGGGCCGAGAGAACCTGCAATCAGGGGACCTGCTGCTCGACACGTCTTGGATGATGCAGGCTCTGTTGCTCTCGGGCAGCCACACGATCGGAAGAGCACCCAATGCGTATCCACCCGGGGGTGCGCCATGGCCCGCCGGAGCGTGGCGCTTCACCCGGCCGTGGCCTGAAGAACGGAGCCCCTCGGGCCGCTATTTCGCACTGGTGAACTACCTTGCGATGGCCCCGAATACCTTCGACGCGAAGCATGCGCCCATTGAGGAATTGATCACCGGCCCAGACACGGACATGGGGAAGGCCGTCGCGGCCGATGAAGCCCAGTGGGAAGAGGTCTTTCGTACCTCAGACACGATTGTTCGAATCTACCGCTACCGCGGCGACGGTCCGCCCCCGCGCTGGCAGACGAAGAGGCGGCCCCTGTAGCGCCCCCTTAGCCTCGAATTTTTAGCCCGATCGGTCGATAAGACACGCGCACATGAGCCATCCCCCACCCCATGACCAGCGACAGAGTGAGGCCACAACGTGGGTCCGGGTCGACGTCGCTGACGTCGGCGCCCTGTGGCGCCGAGATCCCGACCTCAGCTGGGAGGCACTCAATCAACTGGAGGGCCTCCTCGTCACACTGCTTGAGGACATGGGTGGACACATCACCCACTCCGACTCCGACGCCTTCGTGCTGAGCTTCCCCTCGGCGGCCTCAGCGATCATGTGGTGCGCGCGAACACAAGAGGGCCTCCTCGCCCTCGATTGGCCCAGCACAATGCGGGCCAATTACGACGCCTCCGGCACAGCTGACATGCTCTTCGGAGGGCTGATGGCCCGCATGGCGATTCACGCTGGCGACAGAGCCATGCTGGACAGGCTCGCGACCCTCGTGCAACCCGGCCAGGTCCTGATGACCCACACCACCTTTGAAACGGTGGACACCCCGGTCCCTCCAGACCTCCAGGTGCAAGCGATCGGTGAAGCGCTCCTCGGACACAGCGCAGTTGGCGTCATGTCTGTCTCCACCCGTCTTCTCTCTCGACGCCGCTTCGGGCCCTTGGCGAGCGCCGCCAGCGCCCTCCCTCAGCCTCCCTACTGCTTCGTGGGACGAAGGGCGGCCCTGGGAGACCTGTCCGAGCGCTTCGAAGCCGGCTCCCGCATGGTGACAGTGTCAGGGCCACGGGGATCGGGCAAGACACACCTTGCGCTGCACTGGGCACAGCAGCAGGGCGCGCACCTTCAGAGCGCGGTCGTGGCCTTGGGCCGGGCTCGTTCTGCCGATGATGTTGCGCTCGCCACCGCACTTGAGCTCGGCCTCACGCTTCACCCTGACACCTCACTGAGCCTCACCGAGCGGCTCGGGTACGCCCTCGCCACTAAGGGCCCTCTGCTGCTCGTGCTCGATGACTGGAGTCCTGAGGTCGAGCCTAGTCACCTCGCTGGCTGGCTCCACAGCGCTGCCGATCTGCGCATCATTGTGACGAGCGAGCAACCGGTCAGCAGCCCTGCTGCAACACAGCTCCAGCTCGATCGCCTCGACCCCAGAGATGCGGAGGCCATCTTCATGGCACGCGTTCACCGACTGCATCGGGGGGGCCAGAGAGCAACGCACGCCGCAGCCGTTGAGGTGCCCGGCGAGCTCCACGCCATGACACCGCTCGAGGTCGAGGCCGAGGCCGGCCTGAAGACTCTAGGGCTGAAGCCCCAGCCCGACCCGATCTTTGCTTCCTACCTGCAGGTGGCTGATGAGGGTCTTTCTTCGACAGAGCGGGTCGCCGCGGCGCTTGGCGCCGCAACGCCGCTGTGTGAGATGGGCCTGGCAGATCTTGCGCTCCGCCTCCTCCGCACCGTCGAGCCAATGCTCGACACCCGCGAATCAAGAGCGGCCTGGTCAGGGAAGCACGCCGATGCACTCATCGCGGGTGGGCAATTGGAGGCCGCGCACGCCGCGGTCGAGGGTGGTCCAGCCGGCACCCTTGAGTGGATGCTTCGCAGGGCCGCCCTTGCCCTCGCCGAGGAGCGCTTCGATGAATGCATTGCAATCCTTCGCGATGCGCCTGATGACCCTGCCGCTCACCATCTCCTCGGCTTGGCGCTGCAAGGTAGCGGCGAGTGGGAAGACGCACAGCCGCACCTCGAAGCGGCTGCGGAGGGACTGAATGGCACCCCAACCGGCGCCCTCGCTTGGGCCGACCTCGGGCGACTGCTGGGCGATCTCGGGCGAACAAAGTCGGCTGAGGAGGCCCGGTCAAAGGCATCAGACGCCGGTCAAGACGATCCACGTCTGCTCGCTCGCCTTCATGTTGACCGCTTCGAGGCGGCGGCGGCTCAGCTTGAGCTGGGTGAAGCCGCGGAGCACCTGCGTCTCGCAACGGAGGGCTGGATGCGGTGTGGCGAGCGAGCTGCAGCAACAAAATGTCTGATTCAATCCGGTGAGATCGCCATGATGCGCCATCGGCTCGAGGAGTCCACAGCCTACCTGAGCCGTGCAAGGGCCATTGGACGCGAGGATGGGCACCCTCTGCTTGAGGCAGAAGCACTCCTGACCCTTGGAATTGCCGCCCGGATGAGCGGGGACCTAGGGACCGCGCTCGATGCGTTTGCGGAAGCGTCTGCTCTTTGCGAGGGGGCACCCGACTTGGCCGCCCTCATCCACGCCCATCGTGGAGCCTCGGAAGCGGCCTGCGACGCCATCGACAACGCCGTCGAGGCGCTTCGGGTCGCCGAGGCTCATCTCGAACAGGTCTGGAATCCGGTGGCAAGCACGATCTTCGACGCGCTCACCGGATTTGTCGACCTCGCGCGCGCGAGAGAAGCCCACCTCAGCGACCGAGAATCGGAGGCCGACGCTCATGTGGACGCCGCGCTCAATCGCCTGGCTCGAGCCAGCTCTTTCGAGACCCGCTCGACACCGCCTAGGGGCCGCGAGACACCCAGCGATCTCAGCCCTTTGAGGCTCGCGCGTTTGCTCCTCGATAGCGCTCTGGGCAACACAGAAGAGCGCTCGGCAGGCCGCTAACTGGCGATCTGTACAGCGGTATTGCACCTTCAACCATCCATACCAAGCGGGCGACTGGGGGCGCTTTGAGCGAACACGCTCATGATGGCATCATGGACCGATGCCCAGGCCTCCCCAGCACGTGTTCATCCTGCGGCTCGCGCTGGCGTCCATGCTCGCTCTGTATGTCCCCTGGGTACTCGGCCCAGGCAACATGCAGCACCGGGCGTATGCGGTTGGGCTTGCACTCTTGACGGTTCTTGCCGGAGTCATCCGGCGAACGACCCACGCGGGAGGCCTTGCTGGTGACGCAGCAACGGCAGCCATGGGACTGCTTCTGCTCACTCCAGCCATTGCTGTTCGGGCCATCGACGTATCGGAGGCGGTCTCTACCGCGACCCAGGTCAGCCCGGAACGCACCCTCCTCGAGCTTCCCTCCATCGCCCAGTCCGTGCCGCTTGCTTCCGGCCCCCTGCTGCTCGGGGCGGGGCTCGCCATCCTCATCATGTGCGGCCGACTGGGTGCTGTCTTCGTGGGGATTCTTGTGGGTGCGGCCGCGGCGGCTTGGTTCGGCAAGAGCATGGCCCTCGAGGCCGGCGCGGCCATGCTCCAGGAGCGGTTTGCCGACGCTGTACTCTACAGCCAAGCCATGCGCTTCGTCGGAGCATCCGCGCTCGTAGGTGCACTGGCCGGCGTCCCCTTCTACGTCCAGGGAAAGCGGAATTGGCGAGTCGCCATGCACGCCCTCCTGCGAGACCAGAGGCTCGCTGACGCTCAATCGAAGCGCGATGCGGAGATCGCCCGATTGAGTGCTGCTCGGGCCGAACACGCGGCGAGAGAGGCCGCGATGGCCGCGCAAGAGGAACAGCTGCGCCAAGAAGCGGAGCAGCAGGCCAAGCCCGGTCTCGTGATCGAGGGTCTGGGCGATTGGGGGAGCGGAACCGTAACCGAGGACGCTGAACCATCCGGCAGCGGTGCAGTCGACGAAGCTCACCCACTGGAGCGGGCAGACAGCGAAGCCTCGCTGGAGAGCCCACCGACGACATCCCAGGTGACACCTGAACCCCACCTTGACCTCGAGCCGAGGTTCGACATCGAGTCGCCGATTGTGGTCGAGGTGGATCCCGAGGAATCGAACCCGGACGCAGCACTCACGCCGATGCTCTCCGCACGGCTAAAGCGTGTGACGGGCGGGCTCGCTGTACTCTGTACACTCGCCGCAGCCTGGACAGCGACGCCGCCTTGGTTCGAGATCGTTGCGGCGCTGCCTGATGTCTCATCACCCAAAGCCGTTCCCGTCACGGATCCCGGACTCAGCATCGCGAGCCCTCCCATGGACCCCCTCGCTCGAACCTTCGATCAAGACCTCGCGAGACGAGGCCACATGCGCATCCTCGGCGCGCCGTGGAGCTGCCTGAACGACTCCGCATCCTTCGGCAACGGCTACGGTCGCGCAGCCCGAGAGATCGAACAGCTCGCAGTACCGGCCGACACACCCGTCATCGACCTCTACCCTGCGGTACAGATGATGCGCCGGCGAGGCGTCTTTCGCATGGGACTGCTCGGTCGAGCGGATCCGCCGTACGGCCCGCTCGGTGCACTCTTTGCCTGGCCGAGTGTGCCGCTCATGATCGATCGGCCCCCACGCGCACTCCAGTGGTTTCGTCTGGGCCGCCGAACGATGGAAGAACTCCCACTGGTCGGAGGCGGGGTTAGCCCGCAGGGATGCGCACTCTTAATTGATGATGATGTCTCGGTTTCCACGCTCTTCAGCACTGCCCGATCGCTAGGCTCAGCCTACGGCGACAAGCGCTGTGCAGGCGGAATAGCCCTGGTCTTCCCTGAGGACGGAAGCACCACTAATTCAAACCCAGCATGGCGTGGATGCCCCTGATGGCCGCAACGACTGTTATGCTCTCCCCATGCCGCTGACTCGTGAAGAATACGCCGTCGTTAGGGACTTCTCAGTTCTCTACTCTGGAGGCCTTGATTCTTGTGCTGTGCCGCTCATCATCGGCGCCAACACCACGGGCAAGATCGAGCTGCTGACCTTCAAGCACCAGTACGGTACGTTCTTCAACGAGTGGTCAAAGCGGCACACACCCGAGCTTCAGCGGGTCTTGGGTGAGCGTGTACAGCACCACCTCATCGACCTCACCGAGGTGTGGAATGAGGTTGGCGCGAAACGCTTTATCCAGGACGCGATCAAGTACCGCGGTCATTGGGTGGGCTGCCTGGGTTGCCAAGAATCCATGGCAACCCACCTCATCATTCATAGCCTCGAGCGACGCATCGCCAACGCCTTCATCTGCTCGAGCGTGGGTGGGGAGTATGCCGCGATGTCGATGGCGGTCACGCGCGAGAAGAACGCGGAGTTCTACGCTCGCTACGGCATCCGATACAATGCACCGCTGCTGGACTTGGGAATCTCTAAGCCCGAAGAGCGTGCCGTCTTGGCTCAGCACGACATCGAGGCCGGCTGGGGTGTCCGCAGAAGCCATCAGGGCTTCCAGCCGATCTGCGTGCTCGGTTTCCAGCATGCACTCGACATTGCATTTGACTGGCACACCACCTATCCACCCGATCGGGTAGCGAGCTTCCTGGACGCAAAGTTTGAGATCATGGACAAGATCATTCGACGCGCGCTCGAGCTACGCGGCGTCGATCCTGACCAAGCCATCGAGGAGACGACGGCACAATTCAACGTGGAAGAAGCGGAGATGCAGGCCATTCGTGCAAGGCAGGAGTCCGAGGTCCGGCACCCCGCGCCGTAGTGCGTGCAGGCTCAGCTGAAGTCCTTCACCAAGGGATCGGTTGACCAGTGTCCGGCCGCTACCATTCGTCGCTGAACGCCCATGTCCAGCGCACGCCACGTCCGCTCAGGAATGCCCGCGCCCGCCCACCAGCAGTGAAACTCTTCCGCAAGCTCGTCACGGACGAAGTCCACGCTGCCCGTATGGACCACAATGTTCATCTCTGTGTCCAGAACACGGACACCACTGATCGCCGTGAAGGTTCCACCGTGAGCGTCGGCCGAGCGGGCACCCTTGGCCTTCCGTGCCCGTGAAAAGTCGAACTGGACCTGATCCGCGGCCAAGCCCAGCCGCGAGAGATCGTCCGCAAGCTGCATGTGAATGACGCGCCGAAGCGTATCACCCCAGGGTTCCTGCACCTTGTAGCTCTTGCCAGCGTCCGTGGGGTGGGGTCCCGGGTCAGGACGCGCATAAACCGGCTCAGGCTCGACCAGCGGCGCCGGCTCGCTCGATGGGTCGAGAAAGTCACCCAGGTGCTCTCGTGGCAGCCAGCCTATGGTGACCCGGGTCGAGTCCGGCATGACAGAGACGTCCCCGCGAGGTACGGCGCCGAAGCGGGTGAGGCGACCCGCACCACTTCGCCATGGCGCAAGGGCAGCCTCCATCTCGCGGCCGGTGAAGACCACTGGCCCGCCGACACAGACCTGACGACCGGCGACCGCCATCGGTAGGTAGTCCAGCGCCATGCAAGCGACCTCTCTCCTGGAGACCGGAGAGTATCGGCTGGAGGGGTCTATCTTGTGGGGGCGACCCCCATCTGGGGGGCGAACGTGACCGTCGATTAGCTCGTCGATGTAGGTGCTGACTCGGAGCACCGTCCAGGAACCCCGAAGATCCGGTGTCACGAGCCAACGCGTCCTTCGGCAACTGATACCAGTGCAGGGGTCCGATAGGGGGCGAGTCGCGAGCGCCAGTCGGTGCTGAGGAGTGACTGTCGATTAATACTCTTCGCCAAGATGCCCTACGACAATTGGCCTAGCAGCGGTTGCTCATTCCCGGCACCCGACCGATAGCGTTGAGGGCCATGCCTGCGACCGAGCCACCCTCTTCCTCTTCATCATCTTCAGCCGAGGC
>CAZKOI010000016.1:0-26074 GCA_964554315.1 uncultured Enterobacterales bacterium
ACATACGGATCCGCGAAGCCAAGGACGACGCGTGAGCCAGACCGCATCACCAGGGAATACCCGGCGGTGCTATCGAAGTGAATCTCAGAGAGGTCGTTGATGGCGATGTGCTCATCACCGTCAACCGCCTTGATGACCTTGAGTGCGTCATCGATGATGGCGCGTGCAACCCGGGGGTGCTCCTCGGTCATGGCCGGGCTCAGTCCGGTGAGCACGGGGTAGTCGAGCGCGCTCGAGTGCGCGCGCTTGAAGACGGCACCGGACTCGCTCACCATCCATAGGTCATTCAGGGCCAAGAGCAGTCCGGGTTTGTGCTCCCGAACCTGAATCTCGACCGCGCCTGGAAAGAGCCGTCGTGCGGAGGCTTTCTCAACCCATGGATGAGCCTCGACCCCACGAATCGCTGCCGAAAGGTCTGCGCGGAACAGGTGGGTACCGGGCTCGACGTTCGCGAGGTGTCGCAGCTGCCCGGTCGGTGCCTTCTCAGCGCCGACGATTCGGACCTCATTCACCTGGAAGGTGTCGGCATGAGCAATGGCGTCAACGGTGAACCATGACCCACTCACCGCTGTCCCGAATGTCAACGCCACGACAAGGCCTGCACGAAGGCGGCTCAATAGGGGTCGGGATTGGGGGCGCAGAGGAGACACGGAAGGACCGCTCGTCAAGGGATTCGAGGGAGGATGAGGGGAGAGGAAACCATCGCGGGAACGAAGGCTTAGACCAAACCTACTGTAGGTGAGCGGTCTTGACAAGGCAAGTCTTCGACTTCCCTCGAAATTGTTTAATTCGGGGCTTGTCTCCCCGAGGTTTTTGGTGGAGAAGATGCGCCCTAAGTGTGCGCCTCCGATGGAATGGTGTCGCCGCGCTCAATGTTCAATTGTGCGCCTTTTAAGGCGCTTTCTACAATGTCTTCAAAGCTCAGGCCCGTCGCGCCAGCGGCCATCGGCGTGAGGCTTGTGGCGGTCATTCCGGGGATGGTGTTGATTTCGAGAAACCAGGGCGTTCCGCGCTCGTCCACGATGAAGTCAGCGCGCGCGACACCGCGTAGACCCAAGGTGGCGTACGCCGTCTCAGCGTTCTGCTGTGCCGTGGCTGTGATGCCGTGATCGAGGGGCGCCGGAACCAGGTACTCGGTCTTGCCCTCGGTGTACTTGGCGGCGAAGTCAAAGTGACCCTCAACGGGCCGTATCTCAACCACTGGGAGTGCGGTTCCATCCAGGACGGCAACCGTAATCTCGCGCCCGGTGATGAATTGCTCGATCAGAACATCGGCTTCGAATTGCGTGCAGTCGGCGAGGGCTGCTTGGAGCGCCTCCTCGTTCTCGCACACATGAATTCCAATGGTTGATCCTCCGTTGGGGGTCTTGGTCACCACCGGATACTGCAGGTCACTCGGGACGCTCGAACCGCTTCGCCAGACGGTATCGCTGGGCAGGTGGACGCCGGTGCCGCGAAGCAGCCTCTTGGTGGCGATCTTGTCCATGGCCATGGCCGATGCACGCACACCCGAGCCCGTGTACGGAATTCGCATGATCTCGAGAAGGCCTTGTATACAGCCGTCCTCACCGAAGCTTCCGTGAAGAGCGAGCCATGCCACGTCCACCTTGTGCTCGATGAGTTTGGCGGGCGTGTCGGGGCCGACGTCGATCTCGACGACGTCATAGCCTCGACTGCGCAGGGCCTGTGCGACAGCCTTTCCGCTCTTTATCGATATCGGGCGCTCAGACGACATGCCGCCCATTAGGACCCCAACGGTGAGTGAATGGTTCATCGGTTCCTCTTTCCCGGCTCATGGCCGATTACTGGAATCTGTGTCTGAAGGGTCACCCCGCGTGACTTCTCGACGCGGACGCGGATGCCCTTGATAAGCATCTGAAGATCAGAGAATGTGCCGCCACCCAGATGGACGACGGTGCCCGGCGCAGTGGCCGACAGCCTCCATCGACGGAGCCGCGTTCCGAGAACCCCGGAGCGCAGTAGCTCTTTGCCGACGGAGCTGTCGTCGACCTCCTCGAACAGCTGGCCTGCGTCCCTCGGACGCACAAGCCAGGAGCGGGCTGCTGCGGCGCGTCTCATGGTTATCGATGTGATGATGGAGCTTTCACCGATGCGCGGGGGAGGGCCGTCTGTGGGCCACTCGAGGGTGGTCGAGCCTTGTAGTCTCTGCACGGTGACGGCTGTGCAAAGACCATTGAGCTGGGCGGGGTCCCCTTGCTCAAACAGGTCGCCGACAGAGCCGGGCCATTTCCGCAGAGCATCCCAAAGGCCGCCCTGGAGCTCGCGTGGGATGGCGCTCCAAAGGGCGGCTGAACCCATGACGAGGGTGTCATCGGACAAGGCTATTCTCTCGAAGCCATGGCCCAGTCGAACCACGGCACCTCGGATGCCACCATCACGGACCAACCAGTCACCGAATGGCCAGTGAACTCGCCACTTGAGCTGAGCGTCTCGAAGCTCGCGAAGCAGTTGGTTGAGGGCATCCTCGTCGGCCGCTTCTGCCCATACCTCGGCGGGTCCGCCCACGCGCAGGGCGGTGTGCCGTTCCATGGGCTCCTCGGTCCTGACCATCAGACCTGGAACGGCTCGAAGGCGGGAGTCGAGATCGTCACTGACCATCAAGCGCTGCCTGGAGTTCGGTACAAACGCGATTTACGTCACCTGCCCCGAGCGTGATGATGATGTCGCCGGCTTGAGTGCTGCTCGCGAGCAGGCGGGTCGCTTCATCCAGGCTCTCCACCACAGCCACACCGCGGTGGCCATGCTCAATCATTCCGGAGCCGAGGGAGTGGTGGTCGATGCCCTCGATTGGTGCCTCGCCGGCCCGGTAGACCGGGCAAACAACGACCGCTGTCGCGTGATTGAAGCAGCGGACGAAGTCATCAAACAGGTCGCGAACGCGGGTGAAGCGGTGGGGCTGGAAGACCGCCACGATGCGACGTCCCGTCCAGGCATTGGCTGCAGCCTCGAGGGTGGCTCTTATCTCGGTGGGGTGATGACCATAGTCGTCAATGATGGTCACAGGAGGGCCGTCCCCCAGGTCGACTTCCCCTCTCACGGAGAAGCGACGCTCCACACCAGAGAAGCCGTCGAGTGCTCTGGCCAGCTCCTCAAACGGAATGTCGAGCTCAAGGCCGACCGCGATGGCTGCGAGTGCGTTTGAGACGTTGTGCTGGCCCGGCATGTTGAGCTGGACGGTTCCCATGGGTTGGCCGCGCCACCGCACGTCAACCCTCGCGCTTATCCCCTCGAGGACGAGGTTTTCGCCGCGTACATCGGCCTGCGCGTTGAACCCATAGGTGACCGTGCGTCGGCGAATTCGAGGGAGGAGGCTCTGGACGACGGGATGGTCGAGACAGAGTGTGGCGAACCCAAAGAACGGGACCTTGTTCGCGAATGCACAGAAACCATCCACCAAGTGGTCCATGCTGCCCCAGTGCTCGAGGTGCTCAGGGTCGATGTTGGTGATTACGGCAACGGTCGGGTCGAGGAGCATGAAGCTACCGTCGGACTCGTCGGCCTCAGCAACCAAGAATTCACCTGCGCCAAGGCGAGCAGACGAACCCATGGAGTCCAGTCGGCCACCAATTACAATGGTGGGATCGAGGCCTGCGCCGTGCATGCAGGTGGCGAGCATGCTCGTGGTGGTGGTCTTCCCGTGGGTGCCGGCTACAGCCAAGCCGTACTTCATACGCATCAGCTCGGCCAGCATCTCGGCTCGCGGGATGACGGGTATCTGCGCGGCCTCCGCAGCGACGATTTCAGGATTAGTGGGGGGAACTGCGGTGGACTTCACCACGACGTGTGCGCCGGCCACATGGCCTGGATCATGGCCGATGTAGATGGTTCCTCCGAGGCGCCTCAAGCGCCGAACGGCCTGCCCCTCCTTCATGTCTGAGCCCGTGACGGTGTACCCCTGTGTGAGGAGCACCTCGGCAATACCGCTCATCCCAGAGCCGCCGATGCCAACAAAGTGAACCCGCTGTACCTTTCCGCGAAACATCACGCCGCTCCTGACATACGGCGACCTTCATCTTCGGCGACAGGCCACCCGGCGGAGAGGGGTGCGGCGTGGGACTCCGCAGAAATACTCAGCAGGATCCCGATGACCCAGAGGTGAGACATCATTGCCGTCGCGCCATAGCTAATGAACGGTAGAACCAGACCCTTTGGCGGAAGGATTCCCATGACGACGCCGAGATTGAAGAAGGCCTCAAAGCCGACCATGAGCGTCAGTGTGGCTGCCAGGAGCATCGAGAACGCGTCCCGAGCCTGTCGAGCGATACGGAGACCGCGCCAGAGGAACAGGACATAGAGCCCGATTAGCCCGAGGATGGCAACCAATCCGAGCTCCTCAGCGATGACGGCCCCGATGAAGTCGGTCCATGGCTCAGGGAGAAAGTCGAGCTTTGCCTGTGAGTTTCCGAGACCTTGGCCCCAGAAACCACCGGAGTGCATGGCGATCCAGGACTGAATGACGTGGTAGCCCTCCGACTCCATGGACTCCCAAGGGTTCAGGAAGCTGGTCAGTCGCTTTACTCGGTATGGCTCAAAAATCATCACCGGAATGCCCACAATGACTGCGGCCAGTCCAGCGATTGCCGTGTGCCTTACCTGCAGCCCAGCGATGAAGATCATGATGGCGCAGAGGCCCGCGATGATGGCGGTGGTACCAAAGTCGGGCTGCGGCAGAATCAGCAACAGGGCGGGCAGCGGGACTAAAGCCGCCTTGAGCACCACACGAGCATCGGCGACATGTCGCCGAACGATGTCCAGCTGGTCGGCCAGCATGATCAAGACGATGATCTTGGCAAACTCGGAGGGTTGCCAGTGGATTGGGCCGACGCCGATCCATCGGTAGGCTCCGTTGGCCCCATATCGAATGCCGGGAACGTAGCAGAGGACCAGCCCCACTAAAACGGCGACATAGAGCGTGACGCGATACCGCCTCAGGATGCGCATGGGCGTCACGGCGGTGCAGACACACAGGACCAGTCCGACGGCGAGCGCAATCAGTTGGCGAGACAGGTAGTAGGTCTCGTCGCCCGAGCGCTCAAAGGCCTTCATGGCTGAGGCGGAGTAGACCATGATGAGGCCAAACACGATGAGCAGTGTTGAGGTCAGGATGATCCAGGGATCAATGCTTCGATTCTTCATGGCTTGGCCTCCTTGGCCATCGCGGCGAAGGCAGCGCCGCGCTCTTCAAAATTCCTAAACTCGTCAAAGCTCGCGCAGGCCGGCGAGAGCAGGACCACGTCGTTCGCTCTTGCCGCCGTGGCGGCGGCATCAACGGCGTCTGCGAGGGTCTCCACGACGCGAACGGGCACGCAGTGGATCTGCGCGGCGATGGCGGGTCCAGCGGCGCCGAAGCAGATCACCTCTCGCGTGGACGCCTGCAGAGCGGTGTTCAAGCGTCCGTAGTCTGAGCCCTCTTTTCCCGCTCCTCCGAGGAGCACGATGAGCGGTGATGTGATCCCGGTAATCCCAACCAGCGCTGCGTCGACATTGGTGGCCTTGGAGTCATTCACCCAAGTGACGCCGCTATCAGAGTGCACCGGCTCCAGTCGGTGTGGGAGGGCGGTCAGCGCGCTCAGGTCGAGGTCCTCTCGACGCAGTCCGGCACAGACGCAGAGCAGGGCGGCCGCCGCCGCATTTTGGCGATTGTGATCGCCCAAGAGACGCAGCGGGCTGAGGTTGAGGCTGCCGTCATCGGGCGTGCCCTCGAAGACGAGTCGGTGGGTGTCGACGACCACCCCCGGGTGTGCGCCGAGCCACAATGGCGTCGCGTCCGTACCTCCGTGCTCAAGCAGCGTCGCGTTACTCGGGATTGCTGCGAAGCCGGAGGGCTTCATTCGGCCAAAGAGCCGTACCTTGGTGGCCGCGTAGCACTCCATCGTGCCGTGGCGCATCAGATGGTCGGGCGTCAGGTTGAGGATAGCCGCCGCTGTTGGAGCGAGGTCCCCCGGAAGCTCGAGCTGGTAGCTGCTGACCTCGACGACGGCAAAGTCAGGGCAGCGGTCGAGCAGCGGGAGCTCGCTAAGCGCGGTTCCAAAATTACCGCCGAGGAAGACGCTCCGGCCTGCCGCCTCCAGCAATTGGGCGACGAACCAGGTGACGGAAGACTTTCCGTTGGTGCCGGTCACCGCAATAATGGGAATCCCGTGTTCCTGAACCCACTGCGCGGCAAAGGCCAGCTCAGAGACCACCCTCTTCCCCGCATCGCGAGCCGCACAGAGGGGTGCAGCTGAAGCGGGAATGCCCGGTGAGACGACGACGATGTCTGCCTCCATGAAGTCGTTGAGGTTGTGTTCGCCGTAGGTGTGACGGGCGCCCGACACCCTCGGGGCATCCTCTCGCATGTCGGTGACGGTCACGCGGGCTCCGGCAGCCATCGCATACTGAGCTGCGGAGACGCCGCTGCGTCCCATGCCCATCACCAGCACTCGGCGCCCGCTCAGCTCCATCAGCGAACCTTGAGGGTGGTCAGTGCGACGAGCGCGAGGAGGATCGAGATGATCCAGAACCGCACGATGATCTTGGGCTCGCTCCACCCCTTCTTCTCGTAGTGATGGTGGATGGGCGCCATTCGGAAGATCCGCTTGCCGGTCAGCTTGAAGGACCCGACCTGAAGGATCACGCTGAGGGCCTCGAGGACGAAGATGCCGCCCACCAAAACGAGCAAGATCTCGTTCTTGGTGAGGATGGCGAGTATGCCGAGGGCTCCGCCGAGGCTCAGCGAGCCCACATCGCCCATGAAGATCTGGGCAGGGTAGGTGTTGTACCAGAGGAAGCCGAGACCCGCACCGACGATGGCGACGGAGAAGATGGCGAGCTCTCCAGAGCCGCCGACATAGGGCACCGAGAGGTAGGCGGAGAACTTCGAGTTTCCTGCGACGTAGGCCAAGATGGCGAAGGTGAGGCCCGACGTCATCACCGGGCCGATGGCGAGTCCGTCTAGCCCGTCAGTCAGGTTCACTGCATTCGATGTTCCGGTCAGTACAAACATGCCGAACACGATGTAGAGCCAGGCCAACTCCGGGACGCCTGATGCGGCGAAGTTGATGGTGGAGTTCTTCAGAAAGGGAAGGGCAAGCTCTGGCGTGACGACGCCTGAGAGGTACCCATAGGCGAGGACTCCGCCGCCAATACCGAATTGTCCGACGAGCTTCCAGCGCCCGGCCAGCCCATCAGACGATCGGAGCATGACCTTCTTCCAGTCGTCGATAAACCCGAGCGCGCCGTAGCCGAGCAAGACGGCCAGGGCCATCCACACCACGGGTTGGTCGAGCCTGGCCCATAGCAGCGTCGAGACGGTGATCGAGAGAATCATCGGCACGCCGCCCATGGTGGGGGTCCCCACCTTGGTTTCAAGGTGCGCTTGAGGGCCATCATCCCGGATGATCTGCTCCATGCGTTTGTTCTTCATGAAGTTGATGAACCAGGGGTAGAGCGCGTAGCAGATAGCCAGCGCCGTCACCATGCCCCAGGCTGTCCGGAACGTGATGTAGCGGAACAGGTTGAAGAATTGGTGCTCGCCGGCCAGCGGTGTGAGCAGGTGGTACAGCATTAGGCCGTCTCCTTAGGTTTCAATCCGTCGAGCACGCGCTCCATTCGAATTCCCCGACTCCCCTTGATGAGGACAATGTCCCCAGGCTGAAGATGGGGGCGGAGTTGGGTGCCGAGAGCCTCGGCGTCCGGTGCCCAGAAGGCCCCGTTGGGGCAGACAGCTTGGAAGCGTGGCCCGACCAGTCCGATCATGTCTAGGTCAAGCCTCTCCGCGAGCTCCACTGTCTCCTTGTGCTGCTCAATCTCTGTCGGACCGAGCTCAAGCATGTCGCCGAGGAGCGCTATTCTGCGTCGACGTGGTCCTCTCGGAATGGCGGCCAGTGTGCGCAGATTGGCGGCGACACTCATGGGGTTCGCGTTGTAGGCATCGTTGATGATTTGTGTACCAGACGGGCCGGGCTCCATCCGCAGACGCATGCCGACCGGACGGTATGTGGCGACCTTTTGGACCATGATGTCGAGATCAAGGCCGAGTGCGTGTCCGACACAAATGGCCCCGACCGCGTTGTGAGCCATGTGGACACCCGGGCTTGGGATTAGCCCCTTCGCCAACCGATCCATGACCCGCACCTGGAAGTGCGTGTGTAGGGTCTCTGGATCGACCTCAGCCGTCACCAGCTGGACGTCGGCCTCGGAGCGAGTGCCAAAGGTAAGAATGCGAGTGCCGGCGGGGATGGAGAGCTGCGAGACGTGAGCATCGTCGAGGTTGACGCATACCGTGTCACCCGGGCGGGCACCGTCGAAGAGTTCGCCCTTTGCTGCCGCCACGGCCTCGATGCTTCCTAGGCCCTCCAGGTGGGCGGCCCCGACGTTGGTGATGATTCGAATCGTGGGCGCGCCGATGTCCTGAAGGAGGTCGATCTCACCGGCATGATTCATGCCCATCTCAAGAACCAAGGCATCTGCATCGGGGGGAGTGGCGAGCAGCGTAAGCGGCACGCCGATGTGGTTGTTGAGGTTGCCTTGGGTCTGATGAATTTTTCCCAGCGGGCTGAGCACCTGGCCCACCATCGCTCGCGTCGTTGTCTTCCCGGCGCTGCCTGTGATTCCCACGACGGGGCCGTCAAACGAGCGCCGAACAAAGCGGCCGAGGTCTTGGAGCGCAGTCAGGCCATCACGGACCTCGATGTACCCTGCCTCCCAGCCATCTGGGATGCGCTCCGCGATCACGCCGCATGCGCCCGCATCAATGGCGCTCTGCAAGAAGTCATGAGCGTCAAACCGCTCTCCTCTCAGGGCCAGAAACCAGTCGCCAGGTTCGATCGCGCGGGTGTCGGTACAAACGGACCCGCTGGCTCCGGTGATGACCAGCCTCCCCTGTGTACCGCGCTCAATCGCCTCAGGTGTGAGCCTCATGGCTGATTCTCCATTGCGTTACGGGCCACGACACGGTCGTCGAAGGGGATGGTCACGCTGCCGGTGGTCTGTGTGGTCTCGTGTCCCTTGCCGGCCAGGACGACGATGTCTCCAGGCTTGGCTGACTGAATTGCCAAGGCGATGGCCAGGCCTCGGTTGGGCTCGACCGTGTGAGGTCCAGCGATGCCCTCAACGATGGCCGCGATGATGGCCTCAGGGTCCTCATGTCGGGGATTGTCGGATGTCACGAAGACCCAGTCAGAGCCCGCGTCCGCGGCCGCTCCCATCTGCGGGCGCTTGCCGGGATCGCGGCTTCCCCCGCAGCCGAAGACGGTCAAGATACGACCCGAGGTCAGCGGACGAAGGGACTCAAGGACCGACGTGAGTGCATCGGGCGTGTGCGCGTAGTCAACCAAGACGGTAAGGCCGCGCTGATTGGGTACTGCCTCGAGGCGCCCCGGCACCGACCGGATCGACTCGAGCCCTGCCACGACGGCCTCAGCGGATAGGCCCAGCTCGACGCCGACGGCAAAGGCTGCGAGGGCGTTCATCACGTTGTGGCGGCCGAGAAGCGACAGGAAGACCGTGTAAACCCCGCTCGGTGATGCGATCTGAAACTGGGTGCCGTGGACCGATGCCTGGAGTCCCACCGCTCTAAAGTCGACGCCACTGCCCATGCCAAAGGTCCAGACCTTACGACCGTCCGCGAGCATCCGTTCATGAGCCGGGTCGTCCGCGTTCACGATGGCCACGCCATCCTCGCTCAGGAGTTGGTGAAACAAGACCGACTTGGCGTCGAGGTAGTCCTCGAGGGAGTCGTGAAAGTCGAGGTGGTCTCGGCTGAAATTGGTGAAGACTGCCACGCGAAAGGGAATGGCATCGACCCGATGCATCCGCAGGCCGATGGAGCTCACCTCCATGAGTGCTGCATGGCACTGTGCCGCGAGCATCTGAGCCAAGAGCGACTGAATGACCGGTGCTTCGGGTGTCGTGTGGCTGGCGGGCGTCGCCACCCCAGCGATTCGATGACCGGTGGTTCCGATCACGCCGCTGGTTGAGCCTGCTGACGCGAGGATGGCCTCGAGCATAAGGGTCACGGTCGTCTTCCCGTTGGTGCCGGTCACGCCCACGACGGGAAGAAGTGTCCCCGGATTTCCCTCGATGGCCGCCGCTGCGATAGCGAGCGCTTGACGGGCGTTTTCGACCAGAACCTCCGTCACGCCGGGGCGCGCCTCGACGGGGCCGTCCGCGATGACTGCGGCGACCTTGAGGTCGGGGACGAAGCGCCGTGCATCCACCCGCTCGCCGCGGATGGCGACGAAGACGTCAGCGGTGCCGGCCTCGCGCGAGTCGAACACGACCCGCTCGATTGGGCGATCCGTAGGACCCGAGATCTGGGTGGGTCCAAGGTGTGCGGTGAGCGTGGAGAGGAGCATGGGGAGTGGTACGGGGGGTCAAATGGGCGGAGGTTTCCCCCACCAGGAGGTGGGAGCCGGCTGAGGGGGCGCGTAGAAAATCTAGGACAGCAAGAACAACGGGAGCGGGATTCGTGGAGTGTGAGCTGTTCACTCTGGGGAGGCGTGCGGACCGCGTTGAGAGGGGAGAGGTCCGACGGAACGCCCGGGTGGGGCCCAGGTGATGAGTTCGATCGAGGCCCACGGTGGATGTGGACCCCGGCACTTCAGCGCAAAACCGCCCCCTCAGACCGGGTGGGGGAGCGAAAGATGTTTGGGTTTTAGGGGAGAGGTGAGTCATTGAAGGACCACCTCGACGGAGTCGCCTGGTCGCACGTGGCGACCGGGCTTTGGATTTTGCTTGGCCACCCGACCGCTGCCTGTGAGACGAACGGAGAGGCCTGCGCCTTGCAGGGTGACGAGAGCATCACGCATGCTCATGCCGCTCAGATCGGGTGTGATCAGCGCGCCGTTTTGGCCCCATCGGAGTTCTGGCGGAGCCACAGAGGGCGTGGGCGTGTCCTTCTTCTTCGGGGGCTCCGGCACGGGCTTCATCAGAGCGGGGTTGGGTGGGACCCCCATCATGCGAAGCGCGGCCTCACCAATCTCTGCGAAAGCCGGTCCCGCAGTGAGACCGCCGAATTTGGATCCCTTGGTCGGGTTGTCGACGACGATGGCCATGGCGAGCTTCGGATCATCCGCCGGTACCACGCCGATGAAGGAGCCAATACGCTCCGTCGCAGAGTAGCCGCCTTCCACGTGCTTCCATGCGGTTCCAGTCTTGCCCGCCACGGCGTAGCCGTCGATAGCGGCATGGGTCCCAGTGCCGCCACGCTCGGTGACGGTGACCATCATCTCGAGGGTCTCTCGCGCGGTGTCCTCGGAGACGACGCGTCGGTCTTCGGTAGGCTCAAAGAGGCGCATGGTTACGCCCGCCGAGTCCCGAATTTCGGACACCAGGTAGGGCTCCATGCGAACCCCACCGTTACCGAGGGTGGCGACCGCTGCCGCGAGCTGGAGGGCTGTGGCATTGACGCCGTGTCCGTAGGAGGTCGTGGCGAGCTCAATCGGCTTGATCTTATCGGCCCGGCGCATGAAGCCTTGGGCTTCACCGGACAGGCCGAGCTTGGTGGGCCGGCTGAAGCCGAAGTCTCTCAGGTAGTCGAGGGTTCGCTCGGCTCCGAGACTGAAGGCGAGCTTCGCGGCGCCGATGTTGGATGAGACCTTGATAATCTTTGAGACGCTGACCACCTTCTCAGGGTGCTCATCAGTGATCGTGTTGCGCCCAATCCGAAAGCGACCATTTTCGCAGTCGATGAGCGAATTTTGAGTGACCAGGTCTTCCTCAATCGCTGCGGCAGCGATGAAGGGCTTGAACACCGAGCCGGGCTCAAACACATCGGCGACGGCCCGGTTTCGGAGCGCGTCTTGGTTGATAGCGCGTGTGTCGTTTGGGTTGTGGGTCGGTCGCTGAGCGAGTGCAACGATGGCCCCTGTGGTGGGGTCAATGACCACCGCTGATGCGGTGTCCGGCGCACTGCGCTCCATCACCGCGTCCAAGGCCTCCTCCGCGATTCGCTGGATCTGGCGGTCGATGGTGAGGACGACGGTGTTGCCTGGGCGAGCTTCCGGGACGTCGGTGGTGATTCGGCGTCCCTTGCGGTCTCTCCACTGCACGAACCGTCGTGTCTCCCCCGCGAGGTGGCGATTCAACGTTCGCTCAAGGCCCTCGCGTCCTGAGTTGGCTTGGCCGAGGCCGAGCAGTGTCGCGGCGTCCGATCCCGCAGGGTAGAATCGCCTGTATTCGTTTCGGCTGAACAGGACGCCCCTCAGCGTGGGGTGGTCTTGAGAGAGCTCCTCGACCCGTGCCTTGATGGCCTCGAGTTGGTCCGGAACCAGGTTTCGTGCGAGCTTGACGTCCTGCCGACTTCGTCGGTTTAGTCGCTTCTCTGTTTCCTTGGCGTCGAGCTCAAGCATGGGTGCGACGGCCTGGGCCAGCAGTCTCGCCGTGGACTCCGAGAGCTTTGAGGGATCCGCATGAAGGGAGTGCACCTCGACGCTGGTCGCCAGGATGCTGCCATCGCTGGAGAGGATGTCGCCGCGCTGACCCCGAATTTCATGGGAGCCTGTGAACTGCGTGTTTGCCTTGGACTCCAGCTGGGAGTCAGGGAACATCATGAGAGAGGTCGACTTGACCACCAGGCTGAACATGCCCAGCCCCACCAAGGCGCCGACCCAGAGCGCACGCCCAGCGGTTCGGGTCCGAACGATCGCGTCGGGCTCCTCGAGCACGGGTGCCCGTGGGCCCGCGCCCCAGGTGGGCAGGGCGCCCTTTTTCGCGCGGAACGCGTCCAAGTTGGGCCGCCTCAGCTTCACTTACGATTCCCCAGCTCGATCACGGGAGTGGAGGCGGTGAGGCCGAGGGTGTTGGCCGTCTTTGACAGCCATGCGGGGTCCTCGAGGGTGGCCAGCTCGAGCTCTAGCCGCGCGGTCTCAGCCGTCGCTGCGGCATAGGCCCGCTCGGACCGGTGAAGGGAGACGGCTGTCTCTCGAAGGTCGATGCGTGACCATGTGCTCAGCAGCATCGATCCGGCCACGAGCGCGATGAGGAGCGCGTAGCCGCCCAGGCTGCTCAACTCGACGTCCGACGAGCGCAAGGGTCGAGGACCAAGCTGCTTGGCGTTGGGGTCGGTGCGTCCACTCCATGTGGACGTGGTGGTGTCATCCGCGGGGGTGGATGTCCAGGGTCGGGAGATGTCCATGGGTCGCGCGGAGGGGGCTAAAGGGGAGGGGGAGGGGAGATTTTCTCAAGGACGCGCAGGCGAGCAGAGCGAGAGCGCGGGTGGCCAGGATCGGCGTCCTTCCCCGAGATGCCTCGGCGGTAGATGAGCCGAAATTCGGGGGGATGAATGGGGTTTCCGAAAGGATCGCGCGGCGTGCTCTCACCCGACGATTCGCGGAAGTGCCGCTTGACCATGCGGTCCTCGAGCGAGTGGAACGTGATGATGGCCAGGCGTCCGCCTGGAGAGAGAAGGCGTAGGCATTGATCGAGGGCTCGTTCAAGCTGGCCGAGCTCGTCATTGACGGCCATTCGTAGCGCCTGGAAGGTGCGCGTTGCGGGGTGCGTCCGACTCTGACGATAGCCTGAGGCCTCCGAGACGCACTGGGCCAGGGCGAGCGTGCTGGACCATGGCCGTCCGTCAAGGATGGCTCGGGCGATACGGCGCGCCCTTGGCTCTTCGCCGTACTTTCGGAGCACTTGAATGAGGTCGGCCTCGGAGATGGTGTCGAGCATCTCGGCCGCGCTGATCGGCTGATCAGGGTCCATCCGCATGTCGACCGGGCCGTCTGCCCTAAAGCTGAAGCCTCGCTCGGGCCGATCCAGCTGCGGGGAGCTGACGCCGAGATCGAGCAAGATTCCGTCAAAGGGGCCCTGTTCTCCGGCGAGCGTGTCCAGCGAATCAAAGGTCCCGCGCAGGGCGCTGAATCTTTCAGAGTAGGGTTGAAGACGCTGGGTGGCTGCGGCGAGTGCGCTCGGATCTCGGTCCACGCCGACCACCACGCCATCGGGAGCGCTGGCTTCCAGCAACGCCTGGCTGTGGCCCCCGCCGCCGAGTGTTCCGTCGAGATAGCGACCTCCGGGCTTGGGCTGTAAGGCCTCAAGCGTGGCTTCGAGCAAGACAGAGCGATGCGTGAAATCACTGGTCATCCCCCGCTCCCTGAGCCGTCGTCCAGCGACCCACCGCTTGGGGGAAGGCGCCTTGTTCCCAGCGATCGCGATCCCACAGCTCGAACCAGCCCGCCATCGAGAAGGCCACGACCTCGCGTTGGATCCCCGCCAGCTCGCGGAGAGCAGAAGGCAAGAGGACCCGACCATGACCATCGATTGTTAGGGTCTGGTTCGTCGAGACCACGGCCCGCAGAAAGTCTGCTGATCGTGGCGCGAAGGGATCGATGTCGGCGGTGCGTGCCTCGATGCTTGCGCGGTATTTGTCGAGCGTAAACAGCGACAGGCCTCCGCGGTTTCCATCATTCCCCACCGCCACCAGACTGCTGATGCCCTGTCCGGCCAAAGCGTGTCGCAATTGCTTTGGTAGGGTCAAACGACCCTTCGGATCCAGCGTAAGGCGGGTGTTGAATGGCTCGTAGAGCATGGAGGTCCGGGGCGGGGAGTGGACACTGATTTCGCGCGACAGAAAGGCATAACCTGCCTCTCACCACTTTGATCCACATCGATCCACTTTTCAATAACTACGATCCACGTTGACAGGTCAATATTTTATAAGGTGTTGAAATTAGGTCACTATTGTGATCGCCCGGTGCGCCCTGTTCGGGCAGGGCGGCCGCCCCAATCCAGGGGATCATCGGGGCAGGTCGGGGTGTTTGAGGTCCGCGTCGCCCGTGGAACATGTGTGGAACGACTTTCTGCGGGCGGGCTGGTTAGGGGGGGAGATGGCCACGAAGAAAAAGACCTCCGATGACGGCCGGCGCACGATTTGTGAGAACCGGCGCGCGCGGCACGAGTACCACATCCTCGACACACTCGAGGCAGGGGTCGTCTTGTCGGGCTCGGAGGTCAAGTCATTGCGCGCGGGACGCGCTCACCTCACCGATGCGTATGTCCGCATCGAGCGTGGGGAGATGTGGCTGGTGAATGCCCACATTGCAGAGTACTTTGAGGCGAATCGCTACAACCACGAGACGCGTGCGACCCGAAAACTCCTGGTGCGTCGTGCGCAGATTGAGGCCTGGCATCGGAAGATTCGGGAGAAAGGACTGACTGGGGTCCCACTCAGCATGTACTTCAAGGGTTCGTGGGTCAAGGTTCAGATCGCCCTCGTCAAGGGGAAGGCCGAGCACGATAAGCGGGCCGCAATTCGTGAGAAGCAGGACAAGCGCGAGATCGCTCGCGCGCTCAAGGATCGGCAATAGCAGCGGGACTCTTCGGCGCGCTCCGGTTAACCGGGCCACATGAAAGATAACGGCAGCAAGATGATGTTGGGCTTGGCACTGGTTGTGGGTGCTGGCGCCGCGGTGTTTTACGCTCAGGGCAGCGCTCTCGTGGCCTTGGTCTCGGCGATTGTATCCGCGTGGCTCGCGGCGATCGGCGCGGGAATGCTTCGGACCTGGCTCGGCCTCCTTGTCTCGAGCGTCTTGGCGCTCTTGGTGTCTCTGTACCTCGGCGCTCAACACAAAGGGGTCGATGGCAAGTCGATCTGCTCTGTGAATCAGACCTTCGACTGCGACAAGGTGAACAGCAGCGCCTATGCCGAGCTCTTTGATATTCCCATTGCCTTCCTCGGCAGCAGCTTCTACGCGGGCGTGGCCATGCTTGCGATACTCTGCCTCAGGGGCGCATCGGCCTACCCCATGGCGGGCCACTTGGTCGCTGCCGGCGGCATGGTCTCCGTCGTCTATTCGGCCTTCCTCGCCTATGCCTCGGTGGGAATTGGCGCGTGGTGCTTGTTCTGCATCAGCATGTATGGCCTCAATGCCATCATCTTTTGGCAGTCCTGGGGGCTCACCCGGGGAAGCGACGTGGGTATCCTCAAGGGTGCCTTCGGAGGCGGGCGTTCGACCAATGCCTTTGCGGGTGCGGCCGCTGTCATGCTGGTGGGTACGATGGCTTGGTACAATGCGGGCTCCAATGAGATTCCTCAGGGTGACTCGGTTGAGGATCTCTCTTCGATGTTCTCGGCGACAGAGGGGACCCTCGAGCTGGACGGGACGGAGCCCACTTACGGGTCTGACGCCGCCAAGTACATCGTGGTTGAGTTCGCGGATTTTGAGTGCCCCTACTGCGGGCGATTGTTTCCGGAGATCCATGACCTGCCGAAGCAAGATCCGGACATTCAGATCATGTTCAAGCACTTTCCGCTCAGCGGGCTCTGCAACGAGGGACTCGGTACCGACCGTCACCTGAATGCCTGCGGCGCGGCGAAGGCGGCCGACTGCGCGAAGCGCCAGGACAAGTTCTGGGAGCTCACCCGCTTGATGTTCAAGAACCAGAAACATGTGGATGCGGAAGGCATTGAGATCATGGCAAAGCAAGTCGGCATCGACACGGATGCGCTGGCGGCTTGCATCATGGACCCGCTGACGGATGCGAAGGTGAGGCAGGACGCCGCACACGGAAGAGCGGCAGGAGTTCATGCGACACCGAGCCTGTTTTTGAAGGGCCTCTACGGCGATCAGTGGGTCCTGGTGACATCGGGTCCAAAGGGCGTCGCGAAGCTGGTGGCGGCTCACAAAGCGGGCAAGCCCTTTCCGGCATCACCTCCGATGCCCAAGCCTCACAACCATTGAGCTGGCTTGAGCTCCAATTAATTGTCCCTCGGGGCAGGCTCGATCGTCTGACCCACGCGCTCTTCGAGCTTGGTGCGGTCGGTTGTCAGGAGGACTACCTCGAGGGTCAGAGGCCACCCGTGCGTCAGCCGTGGGACACCGGCCCCCTCCCGCCTGAGCCCGAGGATGTCCTCCTTCGGGTGTATTGGGAGCGCGACGCCGTGTCAGCGGTCCGCGCCGCTCTCCCTGAGGTCCTAGACGCCTGTCAGCTTAGCGTGGAGCCTTCCTGGGTGGAGGTCGTTGAAGCCGACTGGGCCGAAGGGTGGAGAGATACCTGTCAACGAATGGTCGTATCCGACGCGCTTGCTGTCTCGCCGCCCTGGTTGGCTGAGCAAGGTGACCTCATCATCGAGCCAGGGATGGCTTTTGGGTCGGGCGAGCACCCCACCACCCTGAGTTGTCTGCGGGCGATTGAGGATCTCGGCGTGTCGGGAGAGCGATGCCTCGATGTAGGTACCGGATCGGGTGTGCTCGCTATTGCTGCCGCTCGACTTGGGATGGTGGCCTGGGGGATCGACATCGAGGACGAGAGTCAAGAGGCGGCTCGATCCAACGCGAAGCTGAATGGCGTCTCGATTCGAGCGGACCTCACGCCTATCCAGGATGTCGAGGGAACGTTTGAGTTGGTGGTCGCCAACCTCTTCGCGGAGGTGTTGGTTTCGCTATCGGAGGACCTCAAGCGGGTGTCCTCGAGGCACCTCGCTGTTGCAGGCGTGCTCCTTGACCGGGCGGATATGGTCGTGGATGCGCTGGCTCCGATGCGACTGATCGGTCGTGAGGTCGAGGGTGATTGGTGCCACATGAGGTTTGGCTGGTGAGGCGCTTTCTCGTGCCGCTGGTCCCTGCGCAAGGGGACCACGCTGTGTTGGACAAGGGAACCTCCCATCACGTCCTGCGGGTGACGGGCGTGGCACCAGGGGAAGCCGTTGAGATCTTTGATGGTCAAGGCGTTCGCGCCCGCGCGACGTTGGTCGAGGTCAGGGACGGTGCTGCGCTCCTTCAGGTCGCAGAGCGCTGGAGCGACGTGAGACCGTCTCGTCGCGTGCACGTGCTGATGGCGCAGACCCGGGCACCGGTCATGGACGGGGCGCTGCGCATGATAACGGAGCTGGGCGTCACTTCGATTCGGGTGATCAACACCGAGCGCTGCGTTGCGAACGGCGACAAGCGGGCACGTTGGATGCGGATTGTAGAAGCCGCTGCCGCTCAATCGGGGCGCTCCATCGTCCCCGATGTGCGGGCACCCCTTCCGTTTGTTCAGGCCCTCCAGGCAGGGTCAGGTGAACGGCTGATTCTTGTTCCTGGTGCATCAGAGGACGAGGCAGGAAGGGGTGAGGTGTCTCTCTTAATTGGACCTGAGGGGGGGCTAACGCTCGAGGAAGTCGCACAAGCCGAGGGGGCCGGATGGACACCTATCGGACTCGGCGGGACGGTGCTCAGGGCTGACACCGCCGCGGTGGTGGCCGTGGCTCGCTACGGTCGCTAGTCGTCTTCCCGGCGGCGAATGCCCAACATCAGGACCAGCGGTGCGAGGATCAACGCCGAAGACGCAGCGTCTTCTTCGTCGCTTCCTCCGCAGCCTCCAGAGCTTCCGTCGGTGGCGGGGTCATAGCCGCCGATGTTGGTCTCAACCGGCCCGGGCATGACGGTAATCTCTCCGATGGCAAAGTCGGAATGGCCTTGAGGATCGTTGACGACCACGAGGATGGAGTAGACCTCACCGCCCTCGGTCTCGACCACAGGCGCGGTCCAGCTCACCGTCTGACTGATGACGGTGTCGAAGCCAGAGTAGCCAACGGCTGCCAGTCGGTCGTCCTCTTGCCAAGCGAAGGTGAACTCGCTTCCATCGGGGTCATACACTTCGACGGATAGTACGGTGCTCTCACCCGATCCCAAGGCGGTCACGCCCATCTGGACACCGCCCACAATCATCGGTGCGCCGTCGATCTCAATGCAGCCATCACGGTCGTCGGTCAGGCCATTGCAGTTGTTGTCAATACCGTCGCAATACTCGATCGCGGCAGGATGAATGTCGGGGTTGTTGTCGGCGCAGTCGTTATCGATCTCGGCAAAGCCGTCTCCGTCATCGTCGAAGAGTCCAGTTCGGTCGTCGATGGTTCCGTCGCAGTCGTTATCCTTGCCGTCGGGCTGCTCGGGAGCAGAGGGAAAGACAGCGTCGTCAAAGTCGTTGCAGTCGCCGTCGTTCTCGGTGTGTCCGTCTCCGTCATCGTCGTATCCGTCGGTTCCTTCATCGATGACGCCGTCGCAGTCGTTGTCCTTGCCGTCGAGAATCTCGGCCGCGTAGGGGTAGACCCAAGGGTCAGCGTCATCACAGTCTGCGTCCGCGATAGGGCCATCGGCAAAGCCGTCGAAGTCATCATCTTGGGCCGGGTAGCCGGCTCCCCAGAGAACGGAGAGCGAGGTCTCTGCCTCCTTCCCGCATTCGTCTTGGACGGTGATCTTCAAGATGTCGGTTCCCACCATCAGCGAGGAGGTGGGAATGTGGACCTCGGTGTAGCCAGACGCAGCGTAGGGGCGACAGTCGGCGAGCTCTGGGGCAACGCCGTCCTCATCGAGGTTGAACATGCTGGTGACTTCGCAGTGCAGCGTGGTTGGTGGCTGGTCCCTGTCGGAGATCTGCAGGGTCAGGACTAGATCTTCAGACGTTCCATGAATGAGGCCTGGATCCGGGGACACGATGTTCACTGAGGGTGGTGTGCAGAGTGGGTCAGTCCCAATCTGGCCTCTCAGCGAAACCCTGTTTTCGGTCGTGTCCGGGTCATCGCTGGTGATGGTCATTTCGCACTCTGCGTTAGGACCCGTCGTCGCTGTGTAGGTCACCGGAACCAAGGTCGAGGTCTGTCCCTCGAGGACCAGAGGGCCGCTGGAGAAGCGGGCGAGGTCGAGCGAGAACCGCTCATCACAGTCTTCGTCCACGTTGGGTGGGTTGATCGTCAGTGCGCCTGTACCGACGTTGTGAAACTCAACATACTTTGTGGTCTCAGACCCGAGAGCGGGGTGTCCGAAGTCGAGCGTGCGCGGGCTGACGATGATGTTGGCGTCGCCTTTCCTTGTGAACCCTTGAAGGATCACCGTCGCGTGGCGGTTGTCGGGATCTGCATGGTACGCGGGCTCGCCACCGGGTTCTGTCTTCGTATTGATGACGATGGAACCATAGATCGCTCCCACGCTCTTGGGCGTCATCGCAACCTCGAACTCGTAGGTGCAGCCGGGCTCAATGACCAGGGTCGAGGTCAAGGCAGACCCCGTTGTGGTGCCGGACTCGATGTCCGATGCCTCGGCCGAGCCGGTATCCTCGCCCTCGGCGAGGTCGTTCGCCGTTGGAAGCGGGGGAGCATCGCAGTAGGTCGTTCGTCCGAGAATCAGAGAGAAGCTGTCCTCCATCTCCCCCTCATTGAGGGTGATGGAGTCGATTCCCATGGCCATTGCGCCGGTGTTCATCACCGTCACTTTTTCGACCACTCGGTCGCCCCAGCTGACGTTACCGAAGTCAATCCGAGTATCGGGGACGCTCAACTGCGGGAGGTCGGTACCCTCAATCGCAACAGGGTCAGCGCAGGCCGCGAGTAGAGAGAGGGCCGAGAGGGTTGAGCCGAGGCGAATCATGCATCTCCTAGCGGATCGAGCACAGCCCAATCCTGTTCGACGGTTGTAGCCGTGAGAGGGCCAGTCTGTCAACGCCTACGGCCGGCGAAGGGTGGGGTGTGTGGAGCGATGTCGCTGGCCCGGCAAGGAGGCGTGTGCGCCCTTAGAGCGTGTGGCCGCACCGCTCGCGCTTGGTGTCCAGGTAGGTCTGGTTGTGCTCGGTTGCAGGAGTGATGCACCGCACGCCAGAACGGACATCGATGCCGTGGCGGGCCAGGTCGGCATGCTTCTCGGGGTTGTTGGACATGAGCCGAATGCTCTCGATTCCAAGGTGGTTGATGATCTCCGCTGCGACCTCATAGGTGCGTAAGTCGACACCAAAGCCCAGCTCGAGGTTGGCATCTACGGTGTCTCGCCCGTTCTCCTGGAGTGTGTAGGCTTTGATCTTGTTGACAAGACCAATCCCGCGGCCTTCCTGACGCAGGTAAATGACGGCGCCTTGTCCCTCCTCCTCGATGGTCTGAAGCGCTTTCTCCAGCTGTGCCCTGCAGTCGCATCGGAGGCTACCCATCACGTCCCCGGTGAAGCACTCGCTGTGGACTCGTACCAGCACTTCGTGCTGGCCTTCGACGTCACCCGCGACGATGGCCGCAGCCTCCCGCCCGTCGTTCATGGTGAAGGCGTGTACGCGGAATGAGCCGAAGGAAGACGGCATGGCGGCTTGAGCGGCATCCGAGATGGCAACCGAGGCGACCCGCAGTGAGTTGGGTGGTGTCATGACTGTCTCCTGACGACCGCTTAGCAGTCGCGTGGGGTGTGCCCTTTACGGTCCGTCCCGACCAAATCCGGGCTGCCGTCGGCCACGCGAAGGTGCCGGGGGTCTTGGTTAGATGAAGGAAGGATACCCCACTCACTATTGCTGTCAAACGGCGAGACGAGGTGTCTCGAAAAGGTCACAATGAAAGAGGGCATGCGGTGCAAACGCCGTCATGCCCTCTTCTATTCCCCGCGGAGGGGGAGTGTCTACGCGTTCAAGGACTCTTTAAGCCCCTTACCGGCACGGAAGACCGGGATCTTACGAGCGGGGACGCGGATTTCGGCGCCGTTCTTGGGGTTGTGACCCACGAACTCTCGGCGCTCGGACACAGTGAACGTGCCGAAGTCTGAGATGGTCACCTTCTCGCCCGTCACGAGCGCATCCTGGATCGTTCCCATGACGATATTGATGTAGTTGGCCGCACGAACCTTCGGGATGTTGGCGCGCGCTGCAAGGGCTTCGGTGAGGTCGGCTTTGTTCATGGTTTGTCTCAATGTAGGGGTTTGGTTTTTTTGGTTCTGAGGCGCAGAAAATGGAGAGGCCTGCACTCGGTTAACCTATATCGACACAAATCTACTTTGCAAGCACATTTGATAAGTTTTGAGTAGATAGCAGCCCGACCAAAACCAAAAAAACAAAATCACCAGACTGCGCGTACAGGCAGTGTCTCCGGTATCACCCAGAACCGGCCCGGCAGCGTGCCGCGTGTTTCACCGTCCAGCTCGATGCTCACAGAACCCTGGCCGACGACCTCAGCCGTTAGCTCGGTGCAGACCATGCGAGTCACGGTCGGACTCTGGCTCAGGTTCCCGTCGTAGAGGCGAGGAAAATCGCGCGCGGTCTGGAGCATGGATGAGGGCCTGAGCAGGCTTACGTCGAGCCTACCGTCGGACATACTGCCTCCTGCACCAACCCACATTCCACTCCCGCAGTAATGTCCGTTGGCGACGAAAGCGCTCAAGAGGTCTTCTTGCCACAGTTCGACCCCCCTCTCGGTCTTGGCCGTTACTCGGACAGGCTGTGGCGTGTAGCTTGCGAGGGTTCGAAGGGTCGCCCCCACGAAGGTGACGGTCCCGCCGAATCGCTTGCTGCTGAGATTGCTTCGACGCGCGACCTCTCCGTTTGCGCCAAAGCCTGCGACGTTGATGAACAGCTCGATGTCGGTCTTTCCGTCGATCGTGATCTCAGCGACGCCGACGTCCACAAGGCGCGTGAGGCCGCTGGCTGCGACGTCAACGGCATCTTGGGTGATGAGGGGCATGCGCAGGGATCGAACGAGGTCCGAGCCGGTGCCGAAGGGAATCACTGTGAAGATGCAGTCCGGATTTATTGGCGATGTGCCGTTGAAAAGACCGTTTACCACTTCGTGGCAGGTCCCATCACCGCCGACGGCTGCGACGAGGTTTGACCCCTCTCGTGCAGCCTCCGCTGCCAAGATCGCAGCATGACCTGGGCCTTCGGTGAGCGTCACTTCAAACTTCTCGAAGGCCTGTGAGATCCAGTGTTTGAGCTTATCGATCTGGGCGCCCGCTCGACCGCCTCCCGCGCGGGGATTTACGATCAGTCGGATAGACTCGGTGCAGTTTCTGGGTGGCATTTAGTGTCCTCTAGAGAACAAGGGGTCGGTGGGACTTACAACGGACGCACCTCTCTGTCGGAGGTGCGAGGCGCATCGCGTGTCGGCGACAAACACGCGCTGGCCATCGAGTCGTTGGACGAGTTCATCCGCCATCGCGACCGAGAGCAGGGGATGTTCGGTCGAAAGAGGGCCGCGGGCTCCACAGCAGGTCACCCCAGTCGATACCCCACGGCCCGGTTCACACATGCAGGTTCGCCACCGGGGCAGGGCTGGGTGGTGGTGAGCTGATGATTCGATCGACTCGACCGTGACATCGGCTTCGTTGAGCGCCTCGACACAGGTACCGCAACTGGAGATGGCTGTGCGCCCCTGCAACAACAGCGCGATCTGCTCGATCGTCTGTTGGTGGGTGTCATGCCGTGTGCGATGCATCTCCCCGAGGTGATCGTGGGTCAGCAAGAGTGCTAGGTCTTGGTTCAGCGCGTCGGCGAGCGGGCCGCTCCAGTCCCGGTCACCGCAGACCACAGCGACTGTGGTGGCGTGTCCCCGTACTGGGGGTGGGCTCCATGGTGAGAGCGGCGGCTGGTGTCGCGCACGAGCCTCCTCGAGCATTCTGGGGACGGGCTGATCAACTCCACAGAAGTTTGAGCAGGCTCCGCACCTCGTGCAGAGGCCGAGGGCCTGCTCGGCCACATGAGGCTCACCAGGGTGAAGGTCTGCGACGAGAACCTCGGCAAAGATGGCGCTCGGCGTCGCGGCTTCGCGCCCTGTGGCGACGGCGACGGGGCAGACGTGCCGACACAGCTTGGGACATAGTGCACAGGTGTCGACGTCGGTGCTCATGGGATGAACTCGGGGGGAAGGGTCGCGGCCGCCTCATCATCCGCTCGCATCAGCACCTGGTTGGCCAGAGGCGCCTGCTGGGAGGAGAGGAGCCAAAGGTCTGCCTCGGACTGCAGCGGACGGATGTCGTCCTCATCGAGTTCGGTGTGAGGGGGATAGACGGCGATCTCGGTACCCTTGGGTCGAACCGGCACCTCGACCCACTCGACGGTAGCTCGCCGGAGCAGAGCCCATCGAAAGTCGGGACCTGCTGCTGATCGAGGCGATGGGGATATGCGAGCCTGTACGCCGTCGTCAAAGCGCGCTTGAAGACCAAAGAGCGGTGTCTGCCAACACCGAAGCTGGCTCGGTCGAAGGCTCGTGAGCCACGACAACAGGGGTCGATCGGGAGGAACCCGAAGCGTCAGTCCTTCGGCCGAAAGCTGATGCTGGATGTCCTCTGGTGCGGCAAGAGGATCGACCCTGGCGAGTCCAACCTCGGGTCGAACCTCGAAGACAGGCCCTTCGCTCGGCGAGGGATAGTGGTGCTCCATCGCTGGCTTCATGCGCTCGGGGAATGGTCTTCCAGGGTTCATGATCCCGGTCGGATCCCAGGTGGCCTTGGCCTCCTCCCAGACGCGAAGTGCAGATCCGGCTTCGATGGCGGCGGCCTCTGCCTTGAGGGCACCGACACCATGGTGGTGGGTAATGGTGCCTCCTGAAGCTCGCGCAGCGTCCAGTGCAGCGGACCATGCCGCCTCGTAGGTCTGCATTGACCCCCGGCCGGCGAATGAAAAGTAGACAGAGCAGCCCTCCATGTAGGCATGGCTGAAGTGGGCCATCACCGCCGTGTGGCGGCCAAGCGCTCGGCGAACCAGACGGTAGAGCTCAGGCAGGCGGTCCCAGGTAGCCGCCACCTCCATGGTGTCCGCAAACGCCCCGCTTATGAACACGGGCGCCAACTTATACGAGACGTCGTGTCGGTGGGTGAACCACTGCTCTCCCGGCTCTGCACCCAGGTCCCGCCCCTCCCGTAGAAAAGACTGCGCGGCCTCAACGGAGGTCTCTACGACGGGCAGCGGACCCTCGAAGCCCACGATGAGCAGGACCTCCTTGCTGAGTCCGCGCCCGAGCGAATTCACAAGCCCAGGTAGCGCGAGGGGGACGCTCGTGAGGTGACGGCGGAGGGTCGGGTTGCGGTTGGCGGCGGAGCGCATCCACCCGAACAGCCCGTTCCCCGGCTTGGCGTCCTCGGCTCGAGTCCTTCCGCCGATGAGGGTGTCGACGGGGTCGTAGAGGCGCAACACGCTTGGCCAGAGGTTGGCCTGCATCATGCCCTGCATCGCGGCCCATGCCTGCTCAACGTTCGCGAAGGCGTAGCCTCGCAGCCACCGGAGCTGAGGCAGAGGGTGAATGCGAAGCTTGAGTTGGGTTGCAACCCCGAGTCCGCCCTCTGAGCCCGTGAAAACAGGCAGCCAGTCTTCCTCACCGCGACGGGTCCAGTCGCCGGAGTGTAGACGTCCAGCAGGGGTCTCCGTCACGGCCGCGAGGGTCATGTCGTCGAACACGCCATAGCGACTTGAGAACTGACCTGCGCTCCTGGCGGCGAGATACCCGCCAGCTGTCGAGCAAGCGATAGAAGAAGGACTATGAGCCGTCATCCAGCCAATGCTGGCCAGCTGGTCCTCCAGATGTTGCCCCAAGATGCCGGCTTGGACCGTCACGCTTCGGTCGTCTAGGTCCACCGAGAGGATCCGGTTGAGTCGCTTGGTGTCTATCACCAGGCTGCCCGCTCGACCCCGTGCTCCGCCGCACACACCCGAACCCGCGCCGTAGGGTACGACAACAACCCCCTCTCTTCGTGCCCACTCCAGCAAGAGCGCCACGTGGTCCAGCTGGGTGGGCATCGCGACCGCGAGGGGAGCTTCGGGCCTGACCCCCTCTTGGATGAGTCGCAGTGAATCCTTTGGCCAGAGATCTCGACGATATGCGCTCAGGAAAACAGCAGCATCAGTGACGTCGATGCCGGAAGCCCTGAGTCGATGGAGGTCCATTGGGACTTCTTAATATGAAGACGCCCGACCTGGGGGAGGTCGGGCGTCTCTTGCAGTGAGAATCTGGGGCGTACCCGCCGATCCTTCTCTGCGTCTCCGTTGGGGAGAGTTGCAGGTTCCGTGCCATATTCGGTTCAGGTTTAGGAAATAGTCCTAATATCAGCCACATAGAGCCTTTATGTGGGCCGGCCGGGGACTGGGCTTGTCGGGTTTTTCAGGCAAACCACGACATTTGTGTCGTGGTTTAGATGCAGTCCATCCAATCGTGGATTCGATCCGCAAGCTCCCATGGGCGCTCGAGGGGATGCATAAATCGACCTCCAGGGATGGGGGATTGGTCAATGGGTCGTTGGGGTGAATCGAAAGACATCTCGCCACTCTTTCGGGCGGCGTCGCCGCTACAGACGAGGATTCGAGGATGAGCGGGAAGCGACGATATGGTGGTCTGTCGAAGGTCGCGAAGGAATGCGCGGGC
>CAZKOI010000017.1:0-26034 GCA_964554315.1 uncultured Enterobacterales bacterium
TTGGCTTGTTTCACCCCTTCTTGGGTGACCGCTCGGTGGACATCATCGGCGTCGAGGCGGGTGGCATCGGGGGCGCGCTCGGCGAGCATGCTGCGACGATCGTGAATGGCCGGCCGGGGGTCCTCCATGGCTGCTACACCCTGCTCCTGCAGGACGCCCATGGCCAAGTCCAGGAGACGCAGTCTGTCTCTGCGGGGCTAGACTACGCGGCGGTGGGTCCGGAGCACGCCTTCCTGCACCAGGTTGGGCGCGTCCAGTACCAGGCGGCGACCGACGACGAGGCCTTGAGCGCGCTGGATGCCCTCTGTGAGGCGGAAGGGATCTTGCCCGCCATCGAGTCGAGCCACGCGCTCGCAGGCGCGAGAGCGTACGGGAAGCACCGGCCGGGCGCTCGGGTCATCGTTGGTCTGAGCGGCCGGGGAGACAAAGACATGGGGACGCTCTTGGCTCGCTCGGGAGGTGAAGCATGACGCCGGTACAGACCCTCGAGGACGCCCTTCGAGCGCCGAAGTCCAGCACCGCTCTCGTGGCCTACCTCACGGCGGGTTGGCCTCGCAGGGAGGACTTCATTCAGAACCTCATGAGGGTGTCACAGGTGGCGGATGCGGTGGAAATTGGCGTGCCCTTCTCCGATCCCATGGCCGACGGTCCCACCATTCAGAAGACCAGCCAAGAAGCTCTGGCCAACGGTGTCACCCTGACCTGGATCCTGGAGACGCTCGCCGGACTTGAGTCCAGACCCGAGGCGCCGCTGCTGCTGATGGGGTACCTCAATCCCTTCCTGTCCTACGGGCTCGAGCGACTCGCGGTCGATGCGCGACGTGCGGGGGTGAGTGGCTTTATCGTGCCCGACCTGCCCTTGGATGAGGCGGGAGCCTTCCGCGCGCTCATGCTTGAACAAGGCCTGGGCTTGGTTCAGCTGGTAACGCCTGTCACACCTCCGGATCGCCGTCGGCGCCTCCTCGCCGCGTCCCGTGGTTTCGTCTATGCCGTCACCGTTACCGGCATCACCGGCGGAGACTTGGGGCCGCAGGCGGGTCTCTCGCGAAGCTTGGCGGCGCTCCGGGAGGAGGCGGACATACCCGTCATGGCGGGTTTTGGCATTCGCTCTCGTGACCAAGTCGCTGCGCTGGCGCCCCATGTCGACGGCGTCATTGTGGGATCGGCCTTGCTGGAGTGCATTCGGGCTGGAGACGACCCCGTCGCCTTTCTCTCTTCTCTCACCGCCATCGAGCGTGAGGTGACATCATGATTGCAATACTGACCAAGGACTGTCCGCTGGCCCACAAGGCTGGCATCGTGCGCCTCATCGAAGAAGAGGGGTGCCGCGTTGTCGTCAGCGAGACAGAGAATGAGACGCGGCTGGGCGTCGTGGGGGAGGCATCTGAAGCGCTAGCGCTGCGCCTCTCCGCTGCGCCGGGGGTGATCGATGTCCGTACCGACACGCCGCCCTACCCCATGGTGAGCCGCGAGGCTCACCCCGACCCCTCTCGGATCAAGATCAGGGACGTCGTGGTGGGCGGTGCGGATCTGGTGGTCATTGCTGGACCGTGCTCGGTGGAGTCCCAAGCGCAGATCATCGACACGGCTCGTGCGGTGGCCAAATCGGGCGCAGGGATGCTTCGCGGCGGCGCATTCAAGCCCAGAACCTCTCCCTACAGCTTTCAGGGCCTTGAAGAAAAGGGTCTGCAGTTTCTCGCGGAGGCGCGGGCTGAGACCGGACTCGGCGTGGTCACCGAGATCGTCGCCCCCGAAGACGTCCCCTTGGTGGCCGAGTATGCCGATGTCTTGCAGATTGGGGCCCGAAACATGCAGAACTTCCGGCTGCTCAACGCGGTGGGCAAGTGCGGTAAGCCCGTCTTGCTCAAGCGCGGGATGAGTTCAACGGTGGACGAGCTCCTGCACGCGGCGGAGTACATCTTGAGCGCGGGAAACCCTCGGGTCATCCTCTGTGAGCGAGGAATCCGAACCTTCGGTAACCACACGCGGAACACCCTCGACGTCGGAGCAGTGGCTGTGCTCAAGGCTCGAACTCACCTTCCCGTGATCGTGGACCCCAGCCACGCGGCGGGTCTCCGCGAGTATGTTCCGCAGCTTGCACTCGCCGGGATTGCGGCGGGTGCAGACGGCATCATAGTCGAGGTTCATCCGGATCCCAGCAAGGCTGTCAGCGACGGCCGACAGAGCCTCACACCCTCAGACTTCGAGGCCATGATGACCCGTCTTGGTCCGGTCGCCCGCGCCCAGGGCAGGCAGCTGCCCGGCTAGAGCTGTGGAGACGGGGCGCCTGGAGCGGCGGCCAGCCTAAACACGGCGCCCTTGCCGAAGTCAGCGACGTAGAGGACCCCCCCAGGAGAGCGGCCGAATGTGGAGGGCAAGATCGGCCACTTCCCGAGCGCCTTTGCCTCGACCTTTCCGGTGGTGCCGGCCTCGGGCAGCGGAATGGCCCAAAGTCGCCCCGAGACAAAGTCCCCAAAGACATAGTGGTGTGCGACCTCGGGCAAGGCAGGATCGGTGATCACGTAGCCGCCGGTGATGCTCGAACCCATCGAGTGAGGGTACTCGAAGATGGGCTCGGTCAAACCGGGCTCATCGCACTGCTCTCGCCCCGGTCCGCAGTGTGAGGCCTCCTTGATCTTCCAGCCGAGGTTGTCTCCTGCTGCCACAACGTTGACCTCTTCCCAGGCGTTCTGCCCCACATCGGCGAGCACCATCCGTCCATCCGGAGAAAAGCTGAATTTCCATGGGTTTCGGATGCCGATCGCCCACGCCTCCGGGGCGACGCCATCGGCATCGACCCAGGGGTTGTCGGCAGGGATGCTGTAGGCCTTGCCCGGTGAGGATTGGTCCACATCAATTCGGAGCATTGACCCGAGCAAGGTGTCGCCGCGTTGGCCGTGCCCGTGAGGATCATCGCGCCAGCCGCCGTCGCCAAGACCCACGTACAGCATGCCGTCAGGTCCAAAGTGAATCTGTCCGGCGTTGTGGTTGGCGTAGGGCTGGACGACCTGAAGAACGGTGCCCTGGCGCTCGATGGCATCCCGTTCGGGCGAGAGCGTCCACGCACTAATCTCACCGACCTGATCCTCTCCGGAGGTGACGCTCGCGTGGAGAAACAGGCGACCGGTCTGTGCAAAGCTGGGGTGCAGCGCGACCCCCAGGAGGCCTTGCTCCGAGCGAGTGAGAACGTCGAGCTTCGTCACGGTCGTGGCCGTGCCCTGTGCCAGGTCAAACCGAGCGAGACGTCCACCCTTTTCGAGCACCAACCCTTGCGTCTCAGAGTCTGGAAAGAACACCATCTCCGTCGGCTCGCTCAGTCCCTTCAGCACGGGCTGGAGTTCGAGCGCCACCTGGGCGCGAGAGGCATCGAGACCATCAAACTGTGGATAGGCCGCCGTCACACCGGAAGTCATCGGGGGAACACCGTCTGCCGGGGCCTCATAGTTCATGGGGTACACGGAAATGACCCACGCGCGGATGGGGTCGCACCCCGCGAGGATGACGGCAAGCAGGAAGGGGCTCAGTCTCATTCGCCCATTCTCGCAGACGGAGGCCGCGAGGTCACGGCCGGGGCACCGCCACAAACAGCCTTCGGCCTTGGCGCTGGACCACAAAGACGATGTGCTTCGAGCGTTTGTGCAGTGCGGTCGTAAAGTCATCCAGTGCCCGGACCCTGTGGCCGTTCACCTCAATGATGCGGTCGCCTTCGCGGAGCTTGCCATCGGCGGGGCTGTCTGAAGCGACGTCACGAACGACCACACCGCCTCCGGCGGCGGACTCGCACTCCAAGCCCAGCTTCTTCATCAGCGGCGAGTTCTTCGGGCCCGGTGACATGGAAGGAGCATCGAAGCTGGCGCGACGAATCTCCTGCTCACTCGGACGCTTGCCAAGCTCAACATCGAGATGCTTTTCTTTTCCATCTCGCAGGAGCTTGAGCTGGATTTTGTCGCCTGCCCGATGCTCGCCGACCACCCGAATCAATGCCTTGGCGTCGGCCACCTTTTCGCCATCCACTCCCGTCACGACGTCACCCGGGGCCAGGCCCGCCTTGTCGCCCGGTTGGCCGGCGTGGACCTCTGAAACGAGCACACCCGAGCCGACGCTGATGCCCAGGCCAGCCGCAAGGTCAGGGTCGAGGGCTTGGAGGCTCACGCCGAGCCACCCACGGGCAATCTCACCATTCGACTTGAGGTCGTCGAGGAACGGGGTGACCATGTCCATCGGCACGGCAAAACCGATCCCCTGACCCGATGCATTGATCGCGGTGTTGATCCCGATGACCTCCCCCTGGAGGTTGAAGAGCGGTCCGCCGGAGTTACCGGGGTTGATGCTAGCGTCAGTCTGGATGAAGTCGTCATACGGACCGGCCCCGATCACCCGTCCCTTGGCGCTGACAATGCCGGCGGTGACGGTGTGGGTGAGGCCGAAGGGGTTCCCGATGGCGACGACCCAGTCGCCCACTTCCATCGACCCGGATTCCCCTGATGCCACATACGGGAAGGCCGAGTTGTCGGAGATCTTCACGAGCGCGATGTCGATCCGTGAGTCGGTGCCCACGACGGTTCCCTCGAACTCCCGGTCGTCGCTCAGCTTGACGGTGACCTTGTCGGCGTCCGCGACGACGTGGTGATTGGTGAGGAGATAGCCGTCCTCGGAGATGATGAAGCCAGAGCCTTGGCCCGTCTTGACCCGGTACTCTGGCGTCGCCCCGCTGTTGGGCATCTGGTGGCCAAAGAAGGGCGAGAAGAAGTCCATCATCGGCATCATCTCGTTTCGGACCTTCTGCTCCACCGTGATGTTGACCACAGCCGGCTGGAGCGCGGAGACGAGCGGGGCGAGAGACTGCTTTGGGCTGTAATCCGATGGAGGATGCTGCGGTGCTGGTGCACGAGCGTCGGCCACCAGAGGTTGGTCGCGACCCGGCTCAGCGATCCAGAGGTCGGTGGCTTGTGCAGCGGTGGCGCCGAGCGCAAAGGTGACGAGAGATGCGAACACTGCTTTGATGTCCATGGGAGTTCCTCCTGTTTGCCCAACCCACACGGCACAGCGTGTGTTCCCAGAAACACTCTCGAGTCCTAGAGCGAGCCTTTCAATCGCTCCAGCTCGATGATCGCCAACTGATAGTCGCCTTTGGCTTGCTCGAGCTGGGCTCGCGCATCATCCACGGCACGAATGCTGTCGAGGAGATCTTTCTGAATGACACGGCCGGCGCTGACCAGCGCGCGATCGGCCTCCAGGGTGCGCTCCGCGAGATCGAGGTTGGCCCGGGCCAGCCGGACCTGCGCGACGGCGCCCTCGACTGCGCGCGCTTGTGTTCGTACTTGGCCTCGAATGGTTCGCTCGAGGTTGATGCGATCGGAGCGAGACTTGGCGGCTCGAGCGGCGGCCTGCAGAAACTGGCCGCGGTCCGCTCGACCCAGCAGCGGCATATTGAGAGTGCCTCCAACGGACCACTCCGGCAGGTCGCCGCTAAACAGCTCACGTGCAGCAGCCCCTGTGTACGGCTCGTAGCCAATCAACGCATAAGAAGCGTTGATATCGAGCTGGGGTAGACGACGATGCTTGGCGTCTCGGCGTGCCATCTGGGCGGCCTCTTCACTCATTCGAGCTGCCACCAGCTCTGCATTGTTCTCGATAGCGGCCGCCTCGAGTGTCGCAAGATCGAGGGTCATAGAGACGGGATCAGCGGGCTCGGTGGTGAGCACCAGCGACGTCCCTGGGGCCTCCCCGATCAAGAGAAGCAAGCCGTCCTCAGCATTCTGTGCCGCGTCGGTAGCGGTGAGGAGGTCGCGCTCAGCTTGGACCAAGAGAGCATCGACGCGCGCGCGCTCCACGGGAGCGAGTGTGCCCTGATCGACCTTGGCGTAGACCACGCGTTGTTCCTCGCGCGCGGTCTCCACTGCAAGTTGGGCGATCTCCAACAGGCGGCCCTGGGTTCGAGTGCTCCAGTAGGCGCTGGCCGTATCGGCCAAGCTTTGCTGCTGCGTCGCCTTTCGGGTTGCTTCAGCGACGTCTCGGGCGCGGTCAGCCTGTCGGACGGCCTCGAGGTTGCTGGCCATGCGGTGGCCTTCGAGGAGGCTCTGCGAGAAGGTGGCCATCATGCGGCTCTCGTACAGGGGCTCCTCCCGCTCGATGACAGTCCCTGTGGCCTGCAGCTCGTACTTGAAGCGTGTCGATGTCGTCGACCAGTCGATGCCGAGGTTGGTTCCTGTGGGCAGATATTGGGACATGCCGACCTGCCAGTTGAAGCTCTTGAACTCGGAGACCACCTCGCCGAACTCACGGGTGGACTCGGAGGTGAACTGGTTCGAGGTGGATGAGGCGGTGAGGACGGGGTCAAAGGTGCCCTTTGCGGCGATGAGTGCCCCCTCGGCAGCCTCGACATCGAGACGAGCACCGGCGAGCGCAGGGTTCGCCGCCAGCGCCTGCTCAAGGGCTTGTTCGTAGCTGAGCGACAGCGGTCCAGCAGCCGCTGCAGTGGCGATGATGAGACAGGCGATCATGGTGCAGTCTCCTTGCGAGGGCCCAGCAGGTGGGCGGCAAAGTTTCGCGCTGTGTCGCGCATATCGTCCAGCACGGTGTAGAGGAAGGGCAGCAAGAACAGGGTGAGCAGGGTTCCGGTGGCGAGCCCGCCCGCGACCACGCGCCCGAGGGGAGCATACGGCATGCCGACGAAGGAGGCGTCGCCCACCGCCATCGGAAGCAGGCCAAAGATGGTCGTGAGCGCGGTCATCAGGATGGGCCTGAGACGGCGTGCACCCCCCTCGACCAGAGCGCTGACTCGATCCATGCCGCCCGCCCTGAGGCGGGTCACGAGATCGATGTAGACAATCCCGTTGTTGACCACCACGCCCACCAGAATCACCAGCCCGACCGCACCCATCATGTCCAGCTTGGTGCCGGTCATGAAGAGGGTCCAGTAAGCGCCTAGGAACGCCATAGGGATCGTGGTGATGATGCTCAGGGGGAGAAGAAAGCTCTCGAAGAGAACCCCCATGATCAGGAAGACAAAGGTCACGCTCAGCAGCAGTGCCATCATCCGGGCGTCGCTCTCTTCCTCGTCAACCTCGGTACGCCAGCTTCGCGAGAAGGTGTAGCCATCCGGCATCCCCATGTTCTTGAGCGCGCCATTTATGGATCCCCAGGCGTCCTCGGGCGCGACCCCGTCCTTGAGGTCGACGGTAATCGGGTAGCTGGTGATGCGGTTTTCTCGGTGAATGGAGCCAAGCCCTTGAGCAAACTCAGGGTTCGTGAGGGCCTTGAGCGGGACCACCTGGCTCGTGGACTGTGACCACATGGGAAAGTCGAGGAGGCGGTCAAGATCCTCGCGATCTTTCAGCTGGAAGCGCGACACTACATCGACCTCCTTCTGCCCGTCCTGAAAGGCGGGGAGTGGAGAGGCGCGGAGGGCAAAGCCGACCGTGCGGCCGATGCGCTCGGGACTGATGCCGTAGCGATTGGATGCCGACCGGTCGATGTTGAGGCGGATCTCTTGACCGCCCTCTTCCTCCAGCTCGGGCAAGACACCAACCACGCCGTCGACATTGCTCAGCACCCGCTCGACGGCATTTCCGAGCTTCTCCAGCACCTGGGTGTCCTCGCCATGAAGATAGACGGTGAGGCTGTTCTGCTGCTGGCCCTGGTCGCCTCCGTAGCCGATCTGGAGAGAAGCCCCAGGGATCTCTGGAAGGTTCTCCTTGGCGTCATCCACCACGTCCGTCTTGGACAGCGTACCGCTCGCACGCTCGGTCTCAAGGTAGACCGTCGTGGATCCGCGCTGACTCGTGTCGCGCATTCGTGCCCGCCAGGTTCGAACACCCCACCGATCGTGGTTCTCTTCGACAAAGGCGTCGACGGCCTCGATGACCTCCCGACGATCGTAGTAGCTGGCGTCAGCGCTCACGCGGTAGATGATGGTGAAGTCACCGCGCCCAGAGTCTCCCGACTCGCTGCACCCCACCGACTTCACGGGAACGACGAAGGTGACGACGACCATGCCCAGCATGCCCACCAAGGCATCGGTTCTTCGAGACAGCATCCACGCGAGCATGCGCTTGTAGCGGCCCGCAAGCGCCACCACCCAAGGCGGGTCAGGGATGGTCTTCGTGTCCTTGATGATGGTCGTGGTGAGCGGCGTGAAGTACAAGGCAACGACAAGGCTCGCGCCCAGCGCCCAGACCACCGGCATGCCGAGCTCGCTCATGAAGAACGAGAAGTTGGCGTTTCCGCTCATCAGGATGATGGGGAGAAAGACCACCATGGTGGTGAGGGTCGAGAGCGATATGGCAAGGCCGATGTCGGTGGTCCCGCTCACCGCACTATCGCGCAGACTCTCGCCGGCTTGGCGCTTGGCGTAGATGCTCTCCACGACGACGATGGCGTTGTCGACCACCATGCCGACGGCGAGCATCAAGCCCATCAGGCTCAGCAGGTTGAGCGACCGTCCGGTGACATAGGTGATGGAGACGGTGAGCAAGAGCGTGAAGGGAATGCACGAGGCGATGAGGAAGGTCATCCGCCACTGGCGAAGAAACGCGAAGAGCACCACGACGGCAAAGAGGCCGCCCCAGGCCGCCGTGCTGAGGACGTTGTCGATGGAGCCCTGGATGACCTCTCCCTGGTCGAAGAAGGTGACAAAGGTCATGCCATGGGTGCGCGGATCGGCCTCAAGCTCGCGCAAGGTCTCAGCGATGGCCTTCGAGACGGCCACGGTGTTGGCGTTGCTCTCTTTGTACACACCGAAGGCAACCCCGTCGCGGCCTTCAATTCGACTGATGCTCGCGCTCAGATTGGGGCGGTGCTCGATGGTTGCAATGTCGGATAGGACGCGGTTGTTGCCGATGGGATAGTTTCGCAAGACATCGAGGTCCTCGTAGCGAGCCAAGCTTCGGACATACCGGACCTTTCCGCCGTCAACGACGCGCCCGGTCGCCATCTGGAAATTGTCCGTCCTCAGCGCCCCCATGACTTCCATGAGGCTCACGCCGAGAGCAATCAATGCGTTGCGGTCAATTTCGATGAACACAGCGTTAGGGTGGACGCCCCAGACGTCGACCTTTCCGACACCCGGGATTCGCTCGATGCGTTTTTGGACCACCTCCGTCACCAGATGGTAGGGGTCCTCGACTTCCTCAGGGATGCTCATCCCTCCCCAGATCACCGGCTCGTCTCCTGGGTTCCAGCGGTAGATCCAGTACTCCTTGACGTCATCTGGGAAGTCCGTCATGGCCCGCTCCATGCGATCAACCACGGCGTTGTAGGCTGAGTCCATCGAGATGGAGCGATGGAAGGCCAGCGAAGCGCGAGCGGACCCTGAGGAGGCGCGCGTGTCCATCTCCTTCAGGCCCGTGAGCGTCGCGAGCTGGTCCTCCATGGGGCGAACGATCTGGCGCTCCGTCTCGCGGGGAGCGGAGTCTTTGTAGGGCACCCAGACCCACATTCGGTTGAGGGTGAAGCGACCGGGCATCATCTCGACCGGGATCTCACTCCACGCGATCCCACCCAGCAACAGCAGCGCCGCGAAGGTCATGACGACCGTCACAGGACGGCCGACGCTCAGGCGAGCCAGGGCTCGAATCACGGCAGGCTCCGCTCAAGCCGCTCCGTCAGGCTGAGATACACGGCCGGAATCACAACCAAGGTGAGCAAGGTCGCGCTGGACAGCCCTGCAATGATGGTCAGCGCGAGCGGTCTCTGAATCTCTCCACCCTCGCCGAAGCCCAGCGCGAGCGGCAGCAGACCCAAGATTGTCGTGAGGGTCGTGATCAGAATGGGTCGGAGTCTGAGCTTGGCGGCTGCGATGATGGCGGCCTCTTTCTCGAGCCCGTCCGCGCGACCTTGGTTGATGGTGTCCACCAGAACGATGGCGTTGTTGACCACCACACCACTCAAGACGATGGCCCCGATCAGCACGACCACGCTGATCGCGGTCCCGGTGAGGAGGAGCCCCAGGACGACACCGATGAGTGCCAGCGGAACGCTGAGGAGAATGACGAGCGGATGACTGATGCTCTCGAAGGTGCTGGCCATGATGACGTAGACCAAGAAGATCGCGAGCAGCAGCGCCATCTGCATGCTGGTCATCGACCGCTCCATCTCACGATTCTGTCCGCCAAGCTCGTGCTCGCTGCTGAGGCTCATGGTGTCGAGCGTCTCTTGCATCTCCTCGGCCATGCCGGAGAGATCGAAGCCGCTCATGTTGGCGCTCACGATGACCGCACGTCGCTGATCAACCCGGCGGATCTCGCTCGGTCCCACCGCCTCCGAGAAGCGTGCGACCTGGCTGAGCGGGATGGGCGGGACCAAATTGGGATTGATGTTGAGCCGCTTGATGTGGTCTACGCTCCGCCGGTTTTCCGGGTCGAGGCGAACGGTCAGATCGATGCGGCCGTCGCCGCCAGAGAGGGTGGTGGCGGTCTTGCCCAGCACCTTGTCGCGGACTTGGCTGGCCACGGCTGCGGTGGTGAGGTTGAACTGCGAGAGCAGGATGCGGTCGTAGATAATCCGGACCTCAGGATAGCCCTCCGCCAGCGACGAACGAACGTCTGTGAGCCCCTCGATCGGTCGGAGCGCGCTGACCACCGCGTCAGCGCTGTCTTTGAGGCGATCGAGGTCCCGGTCAAAGAGAATGATCTCGATGGGCGTTCGGAAGGAAAAGATGCTGGGCCGAACCATCCTGACGTCGACGGGAAGCGGGGTACTGAGCTCACCAATGGCGCGCCGGATGTGGTCCATGGTGGCGCGCTCTTTTCGCTCGATGTTGCCCCCGTTCTTCAGGGTGACCATGAGTCTGGCCGTGTGCTCGCCCTCGTCGCCTCGACTGTCCGCTCGCTGCTCCGTGCCGATGACGGTGTGGATGTGGTCGATGGAGTCGGCATCGGACAGGGCCGCCTCCAGCTCCTCGACGATCTCAGCGGTACGCACCAGCGGCGTGCCGACGGGAAGCGCAAGCTCCGCCGTGAAGCGGCCTTGGTGCATTTCGGGGATGAGCGCTTGACCCAGCGTGCTCGAGAGCGGCATGGCGACCATGGCGACCATGGCGACGATGGCCAAGACGCGCCCCGGCTGCTTGATCGCACCGGTGATGAGGGTGGCGTACCGGCCGTCGAGGCGCTGGTAGTGGCTCTGGAAGCGGTCCGCTGCGCCGTGAGCCGCGCGGCCGATCCGCGGCACCAAGAAGGTGGCCACGACCACCAGCGGCTTGCTGACCACCGCTGCGAGCCCCAGCGCCACGATCGCGAGGAGCTCGCACGCCAACCGAACGACGAAGCGCACGAGCGCGTAGGCGCGCGTCCAGAGCGGGGCGTCGGCCCATGCGGTCTTGAGCTGAGGCCAAGACTGAAGCTGGGCTGAGCGCGACATCTCACGGAACCCCTGGCGCTGCTCGGGCAACTTCAGGGGGTGTGCGGCCAGCATGGGCACGAAGAAGAGCGCCACGAAGAGCGACGCGATGAGGGAGTAGACCACGGCCAGAGCGAGGTCTCCGAACAACTGACCGGCCACTCCCTCGACGAAGGCGATGGGCAGAAAGACACACACCGTGGTTAGCGTGGATGCGACCACCGCTGCAGCGACCTTTTGGGTGCCGACGATGGCCGCCTCGGCGGCGCTTCGACCCTGCTCACGCTGTACGTGGATGTTCTCGAGCACCACGATGGCGTTGTCGACCAGCATGCCGATCCCGAGCGCGAGCCCGCCGAGGCTCATCAGGTTCAGGCTGACACCGCCGATGTACATGGGCGCAAAGGTGACAATGATGGACAGCGGAATCGCCGTGGCGATGATGACCGTGGCGCGGGCATCGCGGAGAAACAGAAACAGAATACCGATGGCGAGCACCGCTCCCATCAAGGCGGTGCTTCGCAGGTTGGTGAGGCTGGCCTCGATGAACCCTGCCTGGTCGCCAAGCACGACCATCTGCATCCCTTCAGGGAGGCGGTCTGCGATGGTCGGTGGGCCTCTTGCCTGCTCCGGACCACCCGAGGTCCGGTCGCTCCCCAGACGCTTCCTCACGGCCTCGGACAGCCGAACGATGTTGGCATCAGCCGCCTTGTAAACCTCAAGCTCGACCGCCTCTCGGCCATCGAGGCGGCTGATGACCTCGCGATCCTTCGTGCTCTCTCGGACCTCGGCGAGCTCCGTCAGGGGCACATCCACGCCGTCGGGCCGCTTGATCAGCAACGACTGAATGTCCGAAACGCTCAGCAGCTCGCCCACGGTCCGCACCAGGTACTCGTGGTCTCCCTCCAAGATCGCACCGCCGGGGAGGTTGACGTTCTCTGCTGCGAGTGCCGCCGTGATGGCATCGATGCTCACCCCTCGTGCCGCCATCCAGTCTTCACGAAGCTCGACCAAGATCTGCCGCTCCAGGCCGCCTCGAACGCGAACAGAGGCGACGCCGTCCATGGCCTCAAGTCGTCGCTTCACTTGGGTCTCCGCCAGCTGTCGGATGTCCGTCAGGCTGTGCGTCCCTGGGCGGTCTGTGGTGAGGGCAATTCGCATCACAGGGTCGAGGTTGGGGTCGAACCTCAGGATCAGCGGTCGGCTGGCGTCCTCGGGCAAGAACGTGGTCTGGAGTTGTTCTCGGATCGCTTGGGCGGCACGATTCATGTCGGTGCCCCAGGCGAATTCCAGGACGACGTCGGACATGCCCGCACGTGAGCGGCTCTCGAGCTCGACCAGACCTGGGGTTGTGGCCAGCGCCTCCTCGATGGCGCGTGAGATCTGGGTCTCTACTTCTTCAGGCGCGTAGCCCTGGACTTCGGTGCGGACGGTGATGGTGGGGTAGGCCAGGTCCGGCATGAGGTTCAGCGGAAGCCTGCCGTAGCTCACCATTCCGAAGACCGCCGCGGCGATGGCGATCATCCAGGTCGCCACAGGGCGATTGACGACGGTCGCGAAGGGGCTCACTCGGTTTCGCCGCCCTCTGGCTTGGCGTCCTTATCATCGTCCTTGTCTTTGCTCGGCTTCTTCGGGTTGGGGTCACCCGGGAGCTTGACCTCGGCCTCTGGACGAAGGTTGTCTCCGCCGACACTCACCACCAAGTCGCCCTCGGTCAGCCCCTCCGAGACCTCTGCGAGGTCGGCATCGGTGAAGCCAAGCGTGAGATTGACCCGCTCGACGATGCGTCGAGGAACACCTTCCCAGGGATCGTCCTTTGATGAGGCGTCCTCATCGTCACCGCCAAACCAGCGACTGAAGACGCTCTCCTTCTCTCCCTCGCCTCGGCCCTTCTTGCCTTCTTTCTCTTCACTACCTTCAGCGCCCTCAGGCTTGTCGATGACGCGCCAGGCCACCGGAGAGCCGTCCAGCCACTGGACCGCCTTCCGAGGAATGGTGAGCACATCCGAGTGCCGGTCGACCTCGATCCGCACCTCAACAAACTGGCCGGGTCGAAGCCGCGGGCCCTCATCCAGCATGGGGTCAACGGCGATGGTGACGCGGACGGTCCCGGTGGCTTCATCGACGATCGGGCTCACCCGCAGCACTCGGCCTGTCGCCCGAGTGTCCTTGTCGTAGGTGCCCGAGAGGGTGACGGTCTGGTCTGGGCCGAGGTGAGCCAGGTCGCCCTCGCTCATGTTGACGATGACGCGAAGTCGACTCAGGTCCACCACCTGAAAGGCGGGCCCGGTGCTGCCTGCGAGCTCCCCGAGGCGCACGTTGCGCAATGCGACGGTGCCATCGATGGGGCTCGTGACTCGCGTAAACCCTCGCGTGCCACGGGCCTCGTTGAAGCTGGCCTGCGCAATGGCGAAGGCGTCCTTGGCGTCCATAAATTCAGTGTCGGAGATGGCTCCGGTGCTATGCAGCGCCTTGGCTTGGTCGAAGCGCCGTGTGGCCTGGGTGAGCTCCACTCGGGCCCGCTCGCTCCCCGCTTCGAGGCTTGGGCTTGAGAGTACGGCGAGCACTTGGCCGGCCGTGACCTTCTCTCCTTCCTCGGCTCGTATCTCCGTCACCACGCCACCTGCCTCCGGGGTGATGTCGGCCATCGCCTCGCTCTCAAGGCTTCCGTGTGTCACGAGCTGGCTGGCTACGCTCCCTGTCGTGACGGGCACGGCCTCAACCAGAATGCGCCAGTCAGCCAGCGCCCGGCCCTCCATCTTCCCGGCGCCGCCGCGACCCTTGCCGCCGTACCCGCCGCGGCGGCCCTTGTGACCATCGCCACCGCCGCATGCGACGAAAAGCAAGAACATCATCGGGAAGAGGCAGCGGCTCATGGTGGGTCTCATCTCAAGGAGTGGGCTTTGGGCCTGGGCAGTAAACACACAGGCAGCGAGTCATTCTCGCATGCGGTGTCTATATAGGGTGTTAGGGCAATGTCCATGATTAGGCGCCTGGACCACATCGCGATCGCCGTGACAGACATGGATGCGGCGATCGCACGCTTCGTTGATGACCTCGGCATTGAACTCGCGGGACGCGAAGATGTTCCCTCGGAGTCGACCTCGACCGCATTTCTTCCCATCGATGGAACCAAGATCGAGCTCATTCATCCGATGAACGGAGAAGGGCCTGTTGCGGCCTACCTGGAGAAGCGGGGCGGGGGCATGCACCACCTCTGCTTTGAGACCGACGACATCGAGGGTGACATGGCCATGCTGAAGGCCAAGGGCTACCGCTTTCTCTCCGAAGCGCCTAAGCCTGGCGCGCACGGCACTCGGGTTGCATTCATTCATCCGAAGTCCACCGGTGGCGTTCTCATCGAGCTCGCGGAGCACCCGGCTAAATGACGCGGGCGGCTGTCGGCGAGCAGACCACGCTTGCAGAGCGGAAGCGGGGCGCAGCGCAGCGCCTCATCCTGGGCTTCGAGGGGACCACGCCGAGCGACGAGTTTAAGGCTTTCGTTCGAGCCGCCGCGCCGGCGGGTTTCATTCTGTTTGCGCGAAACATCGAGGAGCCAGCCCAAGTCCTTGAGCTGAATCGAGAGCTCGCGAGCCTCGTCCCGGACCACAGTCCAGCGTTGCTGAGTGTCGATCAAGAGGGCGGTCGAGTTCTCCGGGTTCGTGACACGGCCTGGCCTCCGATGCGGGTTCTCGGGAACATCGACGACACCGAGCTCACCGCGCGAACCGCTGCTGCCATGGGCAGCGAGCTGCGGGCCATGGGCTTCAACTTGGACTGGGCGCCCTGCACGGATGTGGACTCCAACCCCGAAAACCCCGTCATCGGTGACCGCTCGTTCTCTCGCTCACCGGAGGTCGTTGCGCGTCATGTGATTGCGTTCTTGCACGGGCTCAGGGCCGCGGGGGTGATGGGCAGCCTCAAGCACTTTCCAGGGCACGGCGACACTCACCTCGACTCGCACATCGACCTGCCGGTGGTCGACAAAGATGTGCGAGACCTCGAGCACCTAGAGCTTGCGCCCTTTCGGGAGGCGATCCGCCAGGGTGCGGACCTGGTGATGAGCGCCCACGTGATGTTCCCTGCGATGGACGAGGACGTCCCTGCGACCATGTCGTCGCCTATCCTGAGGGGATGGCTTCGTGAGGAGCTTGGCTACACCGGGGTCTTGGTCTCGGATGACATGGAGATGGGTGCGGTTCGCGGACGGTACCCGCTTGAGCAGCAGCTCGACATGGCTACTCGGGCCTCAATGGACCTGTTCTTGATGTGCAAGTCCCTCGATCTTCAGGTGGAGGCGTGGGAGACCTTGATTCGGCTCGCAGAGCAAGACCCGGTGCATGACCGTCTCACCAAGGACGCCTTGGTCCGTGTCAAGCGCCTCAAGGAAGAGCGTCTGGCGGACAGTGGTCCCCTACCGGACCTTTCGGTGGTGGGTTCTCGAGCCCACAAGGACCTCGCGGCGCTCCTAGACGTTAGGGGTCGGTCATGATGATCGCCTTCTTGCTCCTGATCACCTCCGCCTTTGGTCAAGCCTGTGAAGAGACCTCGGCTCTTCCGGAGAGCACGCAGGTGGCCTGGATCTCGCCCGCCTCGAAGACGGTGGGCATGAACAGTTGGATTGAGGCCGTCCGAGTCGCCGATCTGCGCGCCTGGATTCGCGATCACCGGGCGGACAAGCTCCGGCTGCTGCGAGGGCTGGGCATGGTAGGGTCTCGCGGTGGGCGCTGGGCCAAGAAGCGGTCCTACAAGGTCATCATCTTTGATGTGAAGAGGGAGTGGCTCTGCCGTCCGATCGAGGATGTCGATCCGGGGAGCGTCAAGGCGGGCGTTACGGTCTGCGAGGAAAAGCAGCAGAAAGGCCTGTGGGGCCACAAGAAGGGCTACACGGGCTGCGGCTACGTAGAAGATACGCAGACCTCGGGGCGAGGGCTCGATGTGGTTCGTATGCGCTGGGCGGATGCGTCCAGTTGGGGGTTCTGTGTCTTGCCTCTCGAGCGATTTATCGAAGGAGCAGCCGATCAGTAGGGGGCTGGATCCGCAAGAGGCTCCCCGGAGAGCTCTGCGACCACGCGATGCTGGAGCTGGCCGAGCCTGTAGACAGCACCACTGCCTAGGGCATCTTCTCGGCTGAGGGCCGCCTCGACGCCCCGCTCACCCATTGAAACCAGGTACGGCAAGGTCGCCTGCGTGAAGACAATAGAGGCGGTGCGAGCCACCTCGGCGGGCAGGTTGGGAAGACTAAGGTGGCGCACACCTTCTTCGATGTAATCCCCGCCCTTGTGGTTGACCTTGGTGGTCTCGCAGCAGCCCCCCTCGTCAACGCTCATGTCGATGATGAGGGCATCTGTCGGCATGCTTCGAACCTGTTTACGGCTCACCAGCTTTGGCGCTGGGCGTCCCGGTGTCGCGACGGCCGTGATGAGCAGGTCGGCCTGAGCAACGGCGCGGTCCACGGCTCGCTCGCTTGCAATGTCTGTGATGATGCCCTGCACACGACGCGCGACTCGGGTGAGTGCTCGCCCATTTCGGTCGAGGATGGTCACGGTCGCCCCGAGGCGGCTGGCCTCCCGAGCGGCGGCCTCGCCTGCAGCGCCAGCCCCAATGACGACGACGTTGAGGGGTGGAACTCCGGGGGCACCACCGAGGAGTCGACCGGTGCCCCCACCGCGGGCCATGAGGTGCTGGCAGGCCAAGAGGATGGAGACACGCCCCCCGATGGCCGATACCGCCTCGAGAACGGGGCGGCTCCCGTCGCGCTCTTCGAGCAGCTCCCACGCGATGGCATTCAACCGGTGGTCTCGAATGTGGCGGCGCAGCGACTCAGCCTGCGGTGTGCCGAGGTGCAGAAAGCCCGTGACCGTTCCGTTTTCGCGGAGCAGGGCGTGCTCGGCGGGTCCCGGGCCGTGCAGCTTCACCAGTACATCGCAGTCGCGCCCAACCTCAGAGGCGTGCAGGCAGACTCGCGCACCGACGGCTCGGTAGTCTCCGTCGTCGAAGCCTGCACCCTCTCCTGCACGCGACTCCACCAAGACAGCGTGCCCCTCGGCGATCAAGCGCTCCGCGCCCTCCGGTGTCAGTGCCACACGCCGCTCGTTGGGCAGCGTCTCGCGTACCAGGCCAAAGCACAGTGGTGTCGTCATGTCTCCCCCGCAGGGAGCAGTTTAGCGATCTTTCTAGTGTTACGGGCGCCAGTTGGTATCATCGCGGCATGGAAGAGCCGAACGTTACCTGGTACTGCGCGGACTGCCTGACCACCTTCATGGAGAAGGGAAAGGCGTGCCCAAACCTCGGGTGTGGACAGGCGGAGCCAGAGCTTGGCTGGGGTCAGATGTACCAGCCCGGTGACGTGATCGATCGGACCTACAGGGTCAGTCGTCGACTGGCCTTTGGCGGTGCAGGCATCACCTACTTGGTCCGTGCGCTTGGCGCGGACGACGAGGAGGTCGGCCCTTGGATCGCGCTTAAATTGCTGTTCGCGAGCCGCGATGGGGGGGCGTACCTGCGGCGGCTTGCGACTGAAGCGCAGATCCTTCAGACCCTCCACCACCCGAACATCGTGGAGTACCTTGGCTTTGTCCATCGAACGGGGCAGTCGCCCTACCTTCTCACGCAGTTCGAGGAAGGCGGAAGCCTAATCGATCACCTCAAGCGAGTGGGGACAATGGGCGTTCGTGAGACTGCAGCCGTTGGACGCCAGGTGTGTGAGGCGCTCCAAAAAGGCCACGCGCAAGGAATCATTCACCGCGACCTCAAGCCAGAGAACCTCCTCTTGCGACAAGCGACCCCTCGCGGGGAGGTCCCCCAAGTGCGCGTCGCAGACTTTGGCATCGCTAAAGTTGAGGGGGGTATCGGGGCCAGCATGACGCGAATGGGGGCGTTTGTCGGAACACCCCAGTATGCCGCACCCGAGCAATTCTTGGGGGCACCGGCTTCCGATAAGGCGGACATCTACTCCCTCGGTGCTGTCATGGTCTACCTCATGACCGGCAGGCCCATGGTCGAGCAAGCCCACACCATGGCCGCCGAAGATGTCTATGCTCGCCTAGAGGAGGTGATGCCGCCCGGGATCGCTCGGCAGTCGGACACACCGGAGGACTGCGCGAGGATGAACCAAATCCTCGGCGCTTGCATGTCCATGGACCCCGCCCATCGCTGCGACGTTGGGCAGCTAAAGACCTTGCTGGATGACCTGTTAATGACTCAGGCGACGGCACCTGCAGAGACCAGCAGCATCACTGGGGAGTCTGGGGCGATGTTCGATGCCGCCACCGCGACGACCTTTCACCCCGACACATTTGACGCGGTTAGAGTGGATGCACCGCCAGAGGGCCACTCAGGGTCCGAAAAGGAGCAAGCGGAGGCGTCGTCCGCTGTGGGGACCCCTGAGTCTGTGCAGGAGGACATCGGGTTGGGCGAGCCGCGTGGCGCTTCCTCTCGCGGGCGCCTGCCGGGAGCGATCGGCGGGGTTGTTGCAGTCGCCATCGCGGTGGCCAGCGTGATGGCGCTTGCCCCCGAATGGCTGGACGGAATTCCAGGCCGAGGAGGCTCCGCCCAGGTCTCCGATGGTGGCCTTGTTCGGCAGCTGGCCGAGCGCGCGGCGAAGAGCGCCAGGGCGGAGATTCGCGCATCGTGTCCCAGCGCCAAGGGTGAGCAAGTCGAGGTGGAGGCGGTCTTGAACCTCGATGGTACGGTGCGGTGGGCGCGTCCAGTGGACCGCTTCAGCTGGAAGGGGTGGTGTGTGGCGCTCGAGCTCAAGGGCGCATCCGCCGGGAGTCGGTTGAAGAGTCCGTATCGCGTGAGGCTTCAGGTCCGGCCGTAAGTTAAGCGAGGTCGTCTGGAGGTTTTATGGCTCAAATTCGCCCCTTCTGTGGTCTACGTCCGCTCGATGAGCTGGCTTCGCAGATCATCGCTCCGCCCTACGATGTGCTGTCGGAGGACGAAGCCCGAACGATCGCAGCCCCCAACCCGAAGAGCTTTCTGCATGTGACCCGGCCTGAAGTTGACCTCGCAGAGGGCGTCGATCCTCACGGCCCGGAGGCGCATGCCAAGGCGCGAGAGAACCTCGATGCTTTCACGGAGGAGGGATGGCTGATCCAAGATGAAGAGCCCTGCTTTTACTTGTACAGCCAGACCTGGAAGGGCCGCACGCAGACCGGGTTGATGGCGGCGTGCTCGGTCGCGGAGTACGACAACGGCCAAATCAAGCGCCACGAGCTGACCCGCCCCGATAAAGAGCAGGACCGTGTTGACAACATGTCCGCCTTGGACGCCCAGCCTGGCTTGGTCTTTCTGGCCTACAGAGACCAATCCGATGCGGTTCGAGAGGCGCTCAAGCTATCGACGGCGATTAAGCCTGCGTGGTCGGTGACGACGGATGATGGTGTCACCCATGCGCTGACGGTCATCAACAACCCGGGGCTCATCGACCACCTGACCGAGGCCTTCGGCAGCCTGGAGGCGCTCTATATTGCGGACGGCCATCATCGCTCCGCAGCGGCGAGCCGCGTGTGTGCGGCCCGCGAGGGTGCGGGCCAGAGTGCGTGGTTTCTCGCTGGACTCTTTCCGGACACAGAGCTCGAGGTGTTGGCCTACAACCGGGTGGTTCGAGACCTGAACGGGTACACCCCGCAAGCCTTCATGAAGGCCCTCAACGAGCACTTCATCGTCTCGCCGACCTCGACGGCTCGGCCTCAACGCCGTGGTCGATGGACCATGTACCTCACCGGCCAGTGGTTTGAGTTGATCGCTCGGGAGGGAGTCGTCGACCTGAACGATCCGGTGGGGCGGCTTGATGTGGCCGTGCTCCAGGACCGCGTTCTCGGACCCCTGCTGGGTATCGAGAACCCCCGCACCGACCAGCGAATTCAGTTTGTCGGTGGCATTCGCGGTCACAAGGCGCTCTCGAAGCGGGTGGATCGCGGCGATGCCATGGTCGCCTTTCACCTGTACCCCACGGGGATGGACCAGCTGTTTGATGTTGCGGATGCGGACCAGTTGATGCCGCCCAAGAGCACGTGGTTCGAGCCGAAGCTTCGGGGTGGAGTGGTGATCCACGCCATCAAATAGGGCTACCATGGAGGCATGAGAATCTCTGAGCCAGGCCCTCCAACCGCCGCCGACTGGGTTCGTCGCCTCGAGCGCCGAATCCGCGGGCTGCCGGAGCGTGCCATGCGCACGGCCGTGCTCGCAGAGATGCTCGGTGAGCTGGATGCCGACCATGCCTTGTCCGCGCTGGGGTTGCTCAGTGACCGTGCGAAGAGCGGTCACGCGGATGCGCGCCGGGTGCTCGCAGAACTCGCCCTGCAGGCGGATCTCTTCAAGGCGATTCCCTACCCCGTGCGGTCAGCGGTCTATACCCGTGCGAAGCGTGCAGGCCGGGAGGATGTCGCGCGGATGCTGCTCATTGGCGGTCCTAAACAAAATCCGACCGTGGCCGAGGCATCGACCGACAACGACTACGCCTCGGACTCCGTCGGTGAGCGCTGTGCCCAAGCGAGGGGCCGCGACCGATACCGTCTCGATCGGCTCCTTCACGACAAGGACTACCGCGTGATCCGAATCCTCCTCAACAACCCCATCATTGTGGAGCGCGACGTGGTCAAGATAGCGGCCATGCGGCCCACCCGCCCGGATGTGCTCGCCGAGGTCGCGGGTCATCGGCGCTGGGCTAGTCGCTACGCGGTACGCAAGGCGCTGAGCGCGAACCCTCACACACCCGCGTCCGTGGCGCGAAGGCTCCTGCCCACGCTGCTCAGGCAAGACCTCTTGGCCGTGGCTCAAGCGGGCAGCATCCCCAGCGAGATCCGCGAGCAAGCCTCTGAGCTGCTGCGCGGAGGTGGATAGAGCGGGACTAGGCTTCAGCCTTTGTGTCTTCCTCAACCACCTCTTCCGCATCTTCTGCGGTGCTCGACGCGGTCTCTTGCTCGATGGCTTTCTGCGGCTTGTCGTCTTCCTCAGGAGTCACATCGACGGCGTCGTCTTCCTCTTCGCCCTGTCCCGACAAGCCCTCCTTGAAGGCCTTCACGCCCTTGCCCATCTGCCCAAGGACCTTTGGCAGCTTGCCCGCACCAAACAAGATGAGGACGATGGCAAGGATGATGATGAGTTCGAAGGGACCAGGCATGCCGACAGCTACATTGAACATGGAGTCAGTCTAGCGGTTGCGGTTCGTGGCGTCGAGTCAGGATGAAGAGGAGGGTGTCCAAAGTCCGCTTTCTGTCACCCAAGCGGTGATAAGTTCCGCAGGCGTGATGTCAAAAGCGGGGTTCCAAACCTTGATATCGCGAGGTGCAATAGAGGATCCGGCCATGCTTAGGACTTCGCTCGCGGGTCGCTCTTCGATCGGAATCTCGGTGCCTGAGGGGAGCGAAAGATCCAGCGTCGACAGGGGCATGGCGACGTAGAATGGGATGGCGTGGTGTCGCGCGAGCACCGCCAGACTGTAGGTACCGATCTTGTTCGCGGTGTCGCCGTTGGCGGCGACGCGGTCGCAGCCCACCACGACAGCGTTGACCTGACCGGTCGCCATGAGGGCGCCGGCCATACCGTCCGTGATGAGCGTCATGGGGATCCCATCCGCTAGACACTCGGTAGCGGTGAGTCGGGCTCCCTGGAGATAGGGGCGAGTCTCGAGCGCGTAGAGGTGCAGGGATTGGCCCCGAGCGATCGCACTGCGCACCATCCCGAGTGCTGTCCCGTGTCCACCTGTCGCCAGGGCTCCAGTGTTGCAGATGGTTAACACTCCCCCTGAGAGCAGAGCGGAACCATGCGCGCCGAGACGTTCGCAGACCGCGATGTCCTCATCGTGGATCGCAATCGCCTCCTGCTCCAGCTCATCGTCGGGGATGTCGGCGAGTCGGGTGAGCGCCCAAGAGAGGTTGACTGCGGTCGGCCGAGCCCCTCGCAGTGCTTGGGCGGCGACCTCGCGCGGCACACCCTGCCGCTGAGCAAGCACCATGCCGTAGGCCGCGGTGATGCCGATGGCGGGAGCGCCGCGAACCACCATGTCACGGATGGCGGTGACCACCGTCTGCCAGTCGGTCAAGCAGAGCCATTGTTCTGCGGCCGGGAGTGCGCGTTGGTCGAGGAGGTGGAGGGCTTCTCCGTCCCATCGGATAGCCCGCATCAGCCGACCAAGGCCTGGCTGCAGAGGACGATCTTCGCCCCGGGGCGTCCCATGTGCTGCAGGAGGCTCTCGACGGTTGCAGGCTCACCCACCGGCGGCTCGAACAGGGCGAGATCGCCCCTCATTCCCACGCCAATCCACCCTCTGTCTGAGAGACCGAGGGCGGCGGCTGCGTGGCGGGTGATGCCGAGAATGGCTTCTTCCATCGTGAGGCCTGCAATGAGCATGGACAGCGTGGCTGCAGTCCACAGATCGTGGACGGGACTGGAGCCGGGATTCAGGTCGGTTCCGACGGCCATCGGCACGCCGGCCTCGCGGAGAGCGTTCACAGGAGGCGGCGAATCTCGGAGATAGAGCTGTGCTCCGGGCAACAGCACGGCGACGGTTCCCGCTGCGGCCATGGCCGCGATGCCTTCACTGGACACATGCTCGAGGTGGTCGAGCGCTGTGGCACCCAGCTCAGCAGCCGCCTCAGCGATACCGGTGTGGGTGACTTGCTCAGCGTGGGCCCGAACTCTGAGTCCGTGCGATTGACCCGCCTTGAGAATTGCGACGGCTTCATCCACATCGAACGCGCCGCGATCGCAGTAGACGTCCACAAAGTCAGCATGGGGGGCACACAGAGGGAGCTGCTCGTGGATGACCTGGTCCACGTAGGCCGACCGCTTGTGGCGATACTCCGCGGGGATGGTGTGTGCGCCCAGGAAGGTTCGTACCACATCGATGCAATGGAGGGCTGGGTTCGCGGCGCCCAGCAACACCTGCTCATGCTCAGGACTCAGGCCGTACCCACTCTTGACCTCCGCGGTGGTCACGCCGCGGGTCCTCATGTGGGCCAGTCGGGTCTGGGCATACGACACGAGGTCGTCTGACGTTGCCGATCGGGTGGCTCGAACCGTCGACAGAATCCCGCCGCCCGCCTCGAGGATATCGGCATAGTTTGCGCCCGCGAGGCGTTGAGCGAATTCATCGGCTCGCGAGCCGGCCCACACCGAGTGCGTGTGGGGATCCACCAACCCTGGGAGCCCCACAAGCCCTGACGCATCGACGGTTCGGCGGCCCTCAGGGGCCTGCTTGCTGGGTCCGACCCAAGCGATGCTTCCGGCCTCGATAGCGACCGCGGCGTCCTCGATGATGCCGAGGCCTTCCCGCTCAGGATCCATCGTATACAAGCGACGGATGCTGTGAACCACGGTGTCGGTCAACTTGGCCTCCAATCTCGGATTGTGCCCATGCGGTATCCTTCTTACCATGCCCAGCACCCGGGCTGGAGACAGACCTCATGAATGAGCCTCCTCGGCCCCGATCGCTGCTCCAGCTCTCGGCAGACGGCGCAGCGGCGCTGCTGGCTACAGGCGTGTTTGTCTTCTTGGGACTTGCCCGTGAGGTGGTCGGGTCTGTTGAGTTCGCATGGATCGCGGTCAGCGCTCAGATCGGCCCGGAGCGGATGGCGGGTGATCTTTCGCTGCTACCGTGGCTGTTGTGGGGTCTCCATGGCCTCATAGGCGACGTCATCTGGAGCGGTCGCGCGCTCAGTGTCTTGTCAGGGATAGCTGTCGTGGTCTTCACGACGCGTATCCTCGGGCCTTGGGCAGGCCTGTGGCTGATGGCGCAGTCCGTCATCCTCGTCGGCGTCGCGGAGACCGACCCCGCACTTCCTGCGCTGGCGCTGTTGGTGGCCGCGCTTAGCACAGGGCGACGGGGTCGGTTCGTGGTCGCAGGTGCTTGCGCCGCCCTCGCGGTGGGGTGCGGATCATGGAGCATGCCCGTCGCTCTTGCTGCGGTATGGATCTCTCGAAGGCGCGGGCTCTCGATGGCCGTCTTCGGTGGGGTCTGTGCGCTACTCCATTCCGTTGGGATTGAGGTCATTCCCAGGGCGCAGTGGGCGGCCGATAGGTCTGCCATGTTGGAGCCTCTGGCGACCGACTGGGCGCTCGTATTGGGGTTCGCGGCGCTGCTCTGGGGGGCCATCCGCGGAGGCCGGCCGTCGCGGCGAGTCCTCGGTCTCTTGGCCGTGAGTACCCTAGCGGCAATGCTGATACCCGACACCCCTCGCTCGCTTTTGATTGTGCAGGCCTTTCTCGCACTCGGAGTGGCAGCGGTGGAGTCTGGGCCTGCGCTGTTGCTTCTCTCGCTGGTGACGCTCGGCGTGCGTCTGCCTGGGGTCTACACGCCGAGTCCTGTTGAGCAGGGAAGGGCTCAGGTAATTGCGAGCATGAATGGGCGCCCGGGGAAGGCGCTGTGCACGGATAGGCGGTTCGTGCGTTCGAGTGAAGACGGCTGGCTCCGCCCCTGTGTGGGGCTCGACACGCTGGGCCGAGCGCCATCGGCTTGGGTGCCGGTGGATGTGCTCGCGGGTGCTCAGCAAATGGGCGCGCGCTGGCTAGCCGTCGAGACGGGCTCGGTCACCGACCACTTTCAGGGGCTCCTCCCTCTTCTTGGTGACCCCTTGCCGCCAGGGTTCGAGGAGGTCGCCTCGTCTCAAGGATGGATCGTCTTCAGTCTTGAAAGCGTCCCGCGTCTCGAACCTTGAGCTTGGTCATGACCTCTTCGAAGGCTTCCTCGAGGTCGATTTCTTGTTGGTTCGCCATGCAGATGATGAGCCACAGAACGTCCGCGAGCTCACCCCGAATGCTGCCCTCGGGCTCGGATGCCTTCTTTCGCTTTGCGCCAAAGGCGTGATTGTACTCGCGCGCCAGCTCACCAACCTCTTCAGTCAGGCGAGCCAACAAGCTCAACTCATCCCAATAGCCACCGTTGTCTTGAATCCATCGGTCAATGGTCCGCTGTAGTCCGTTCAGGGTCGTTTCGTGCATGGATCGGTTCCTCTGGCTTCATCTATCCCCTTGTTAGGGTACAGGTGGCTCGTTAGCCTGCATGCCTACGGAGGTGGCAGTGGCCGCAGACGATCTGATTGAGATGGAAGGCACCATTGAAGAGGTCTACCCAGGTGGGACCTTCTTGGTGAAGACAGAGCACGGGAATAGCGTTCAGGCTCACCTCGCGGGCAAACTCCGCCGCTACCGTATTCGGGTGGTCCTCGGAGACAAGGTCACCGTAGCCGTGAGTCCTTACGACCTGACCAAGGGTCGGATTACCTTCCGCCACAAGTAGGGACGAGTCCTGCAGGCGCTCCCTCGCCGATCGCAGGGTCCGATGCTTGAGCTCAGTCGTACATGCTGTCGATGAGCTCGGCCCAGTTTTCGTTCACGACCCGCCGCTTGATCTTCATCGTGGGCGTCATCTCGCCGTTGTCTTGATCGAGCTCGCGAGGAAGAACACTGAACTTTCGGATGTGTTCGACGCGCGCGAAGCGCTCGTTGATGGCATCGACGTGAGCCTGAATGCGGGCCTCGAACTGAGCGGTATCGCCGCCGGATGCGGAGAGCTTCTCGGGATCGACGGCAACAATCGCGGACAAAAACTTGCGGCGGTCGCCGATGACCACCGCTTGGGTGATGTCCTCGTGCTCCATCAGCGCCGCCTCGATGTTCTTGGGTGCGATGTTCTTTCCTCCCGCCGTGATGATGATGTCCTTCTTCCGGCCGGTGATGGTGAGGAATCCC
>CAZKOI010000018.1:0-25429 GCA_964554315.1 uncultured Enterobacterales bacterium
CGAGAGCGGCCTCTGCAGCAATGAAGAGGCCGACATCAACCGCGTCCCGACGGCGATTCCACCCGACTGGGAAGCCATTCAGAGCATCGACTCGGACGATGCCCTCAACCGAACCACTGGTCTGAACTCAGAGCCAGCGCTGGCGAGAGAACATATCCAAGCATGGGACTGCCTCGACCTCAGCTGGTGGACACCCGCAGAGCCCAAGAAGGTCGTTCAGATTTGGACGGATGAAACCAGTTGCGAGCTCTTCGAGCACTCCACCCTGCAGATCTTTGAGTGCGACTCTCACGAGGGCGCCGACGACATCTATCGCGATCAAGATGGCGATGGATTCTACTCAACGGAGGGTGACTGCAACGACAACAACGCAGTCGTGGCTCCGGATGCTGCCGAGATCTGCGACTCGGTGGATAACGACTGCGATGGTATCGCTGACGAATACCTGGACTGCTCAGACATCGAGGCACTCGGCGACGCCATGTGATAGCTGGCCCCTATGGCCACGCCCGACTCCGCGCCTGTCACCGCGATAGCGACGCCTCCCTTCGACCGATCGGCCGCGCTACTGGCGGACGTATCGAAGCTCGTCTTGGCGTCGACGGCCACTTCGGCCCTGCTCTTCATGGCCTTCACCCCGCTCTCGATGGCCGTCAGAAGTGCAGCGGGTTCCGCAGCCTTCTCTGTGATTTACATCGTGGTCTGGTGGGCCGCGCGCCGCAATGCCGTGCAACTGGGCGGCTGGATCTTTGCCCTTGCGACCTGGCTGGGCCAGCTCGGCGTCGTCCTGGCGACAGGGAGCTTGACCGAGCAAGCACTCGTCTCAAGCGTCAACATTGTCCTGGCCGTAGGGTTCATTCTCGGCCGCCGCACTTCCCTCATTGTTAGCCTCGTCTGCATCGGCTCGATGCTCTCCATGTGGCTATTGGCGCTGACAGGGTCGCTCCCAGACCCCGTCCTGATCCCAACCATCACTGACCGCGTCATCACCACCGCTTGTACTCTGTCGGTGACCATTGGATTGGTTTACCTTGGGGTCCGCTACAACCACGAGGCGCTGAATGAAGCCGTCCAGAGCGCTCAGCGTGCAGGCGATATGCTCGCAGAGTTGGAGAAGCGACAAGGGGCCGAGCGCAGGCGACTTGCCCAAGCCGAGCAGTTGGCCATCATGGCTCGAAATCTGGTCGGAATGCGCGAGCCCGAGAAGATCACCACCGAGGTCGCCATCGGGCTTCGGGATGCGCTGTCTTCGCGGGTGGTCCTGATCATCGGACGCGGCGGTCGCGTCCTCGCTACGGCCGGTCTGGGAGAGCAAGAGCCACCGGTCGAGATACCCCGGCGGTTGTCCGAACGGTGGGTCGAGCGAGGCGCCATCAAGGTGCTCGAGACGCACGAAACGACCCTCCTCGCCGAATTCTTGGGCATCGAGTCGCCCGCATTCGGCGTTTCCGCCACCGGACCCCACACCTCAACGACGATTGTGGCCACCGGTGAGAGTGCCTCCATCACCTCCGCAGAGTCCACATGGCCGCTGCAGGCCGCGGCCAGCGCCCTTGACTCTGCCATGCTTCGATTCGAGTCCGAGAGCCGAATGGTGCAGGTTCAAAAAATGGACGCCCTAAACCGGCTCTCTAGCGGGATTGCTCACGACTTCAACAACTTGCTCACCACCATCCTCGGAGGCACAGAGCTGCTGGAGCAACGGACAGAAAAGACCAGCCCAATGGGCGCCCAGCTGCGCCGCATAAGGGACGCTGGAGAGCGTGCAGCCTCACTGACGGTTCGCCTAATGACCTTCACTCAAGGGGCCCCAAGAGCGCGGTCCCTTGTTGATCTCTCCGTCCTCATTGCCGATCTTTTTCCGGTCTTTCGACGCACCGTGGAGGCCAACATCCAGCTTGAGCTTCACGTCCACGGGGATTCCACCTGGATTAATGCCGATCCGATTGAGATCGAGCAGGTCGCGTTCAACCTCGTCACCAACTCTCTGGACGCGCTCGATTCATCAGGCGGACGCATCGACATCGGCGTGGACCGACGCGGTGTCTCCGAGGGATTGACTCAGCCAACCGCGGTGCTCTGGGTCCAAGACAACGGCCGAGGCATGGACCGCGACACGCGCTCGCGGGTCTTCGAGCCGTTCTACACCACCCGAAAAGACCACGGTGCAACGGGACTCGGACTGTCCATCGTCTACGGCGTCGTACAGGCCCTCGGCGGCGACGTGTTCATTGATTCAACCCCAGGAATGGGAACCTGCGTCGAGGTGCACCTTCCGGCCGCGAATGAGCCCATGGAGCTTCCCCCTGCGAAGCCTCTTCCGAACCCTCCTGAGGTTTCCCACCCGATCATGGTCGTCGAGGACGACCTCGACGTGCGCCAGACAGTCTGCGAGATGCTGGAGATGGGCGGGTACCGCACCGAGGCCGTGGGCTCTGCCGAGGCCGCGCTCGCATTGCTTGAAGGAGGCACGTCCTACAGCTTGGTTCTCTCCGACGTGATTATGCCCGCGATGAGCGGCATTGAGCTGGCACGCGCCATGGCCGAGCGCGGCGTGCACTGTCCCATTGCGCTCATCAGCGGGTACGCCCGCGGCGCGACGGACTCCGTCAATGAAGCTTCTCGCCTCCCACGGATCACCAAGCCCTTTTCGCTAGCAGAATTGCTTGCTTTCGTCCGAGACAATGCCCGCTAGGGGGCACGGAGTATGAGCTCCAGGTCCGTCGAGCCTTGCGCGATCGGACCAATGAGCGGGCTGGTGAGGGCCCCTTCCTCCTTGGTCATAGCATTGGCATCGGCATCGGCGCGCGCATGAATCCAGACCTCTTCGGGCCAAGGGCCGCCCATCATGATGTCTCGGTCGGTGATCGCAAACGTTCCTGGCACGTCGCGCGGATCTAGACGGACCGCCGCGACTGGAGGACCCGACATGGTGCTGGAGCGACGAACGATGACAAAAATGGCGCCCTCGGTCAGCGGTGCGGCGCCATCGCCCAACGAAATCTGTCCGCCTACACGAGGCTCTGCGCCCACAACACTTCGGCCTTCGAGGACGAGGCTCACCCCTTCAGCCCCAGGCTGAAACGGCCCGATCAGGTCCGCCTTCAGGTCCGTGGGGGATGTTGTTGACGGATCGCCGTCCCCATCCAGTCGAGCCTCGACCCAGACCTCATCGGGCCAAGGGCCCCCCATCATGATGTCTCGGTCGGTGATGGCAAAGCTGCCGGGTACCCCGCGAGGATCAAGCCGGACCGCAGCAACGGGTGGACCCGACTCACCGGCAGCGCGACGAACCATCACAAAGAGAACACCGGCGCCTGGTCGTCCAACACCCTCGCCTAGGCCGATGGTTCCCGTCAGCTTGACGGTCGGCGGGGGCTTTCTCGCCTCGGCAAGGGCCTGTGTTGCCATCAGTCTTGCCTCGGAGTCTGCGGCGTGCTCGAGGGCACGCTCGAGCGAACCGATGGCGGCCTCTCGATCACCCTCTCGGAGCGCGATGACTCCCGACCAAAACAACGCCTCGCTGAACTCAGGGTGAGTCTTGAGCGCCGCTTCAAGCTCTGCGGTGGCGCGGGCAGCCATGCCCACCGAGATCTGCAGGACCGCCATGTGGGTGCGGACCTCTGGGTCATCAGGCGCGAGCGCACGGGCCTTGTCCATCCAGCCCATCGCCACGCCTAGATCTCCCCCCGAGATCGCGATGTGCGCGAGCCGATTGAGGGCCTCAAGGTCTCCGGCGTCTCGCGCCACGCGCGCTTCGAGGTCCGCGATGACCTTGGCCATCGGCGAGCCGCTGACCAAGCTCCCGCCGGTCATCGTTCCGCCCTTGACGCGGCTGTGGCTGGCCGTCTGGAGCGTGGCGCCCAGCCCAACAAAGAAGAAGAGAATGACAACGCCCCACACCGCACGACGAGCCCAGCCACTGCGGCCGTCCGGCTCCGCCGCATGCACCACAGCCTCCGCCTCGGTCCAGTTCTCGAGGTCACGAAGAGCCCGAGCTGCATCATCAAGGAGCACCTTCCAACGGTGTTCAAAGTCCACCGCACTCAGCTTGCCTTGGTCCGCCCCGAGTGCCCTGAGTTGGTCAACGAGCGCGTCCTTCCTCGCCGCCAGCTCCGCAGTGGGGTCTCGGCGACCCCGGCCGGTGGAGCGAAGCGCGAGCACGAGCCCCACCAACACGCCCACGGCAAGGACGGCGATCGGAGCACCCCAGACGCTCCAGTTCATGGAGCAGCGTCCCCGAGCTCTTCGAGAATGCGTGCTCGGTAGGGCTCTAGCGCCGGATCGGGGGTGTACATCGGCGCGACCTCGGGGACCGCGGTCTCTCGCCGCCGAGCCCAAAGTGTCAGCCACACCAGACCGACGGCTAAGCCTGCCACCGGCGCGATGAAGAGCAATTGGTGCTGTTCTGAGGGCGGCTCCAGCTCCACCCAAGCCCCGTAGCGGTCCACAAAGTACTCGGTGATCTGGTCCTCCGTGTACCCCTGCCGCACCAACTCCTCGATGCGGTCACCCATCGCCCTGGCCGCATCCGAGGGGGAGTCGGCAACACTCAGACCCTGGCAGACAGGGCAGCGCAAGGCCTTCTGAAGACGCGCCGTCCGTGAGACTGCCGTGTCTTCATCGGGAGGATCTTCAAGGGGCGCATCCGGCAACTGAACCGTCGCTAGCTCCTCAACGATGTCGGCGTCCGGCGATGACGCCCAGGCCATCTGTCCCAGGCCTAGCCCGAAGAGGCAGACCAGCCACCTCACAGCATTTCCTCGAGCGTCGACACCATCACGCTCTGACTGACGGGTCCTGAGACCTTCCGCACAATCACCCCGTCTCGGTCGATGAAGAACGTCTCCGGCACGCCAGCGACGCCGTAGGCAATCGCCGTGCGACCACCCGGATCTTCGAGCGTTGGCCAGCGCGAGCCCGACCGGCCCAGATAGGCGCGCGCTTTCGACGCATCGTCCTGATAGAGCACCGCCACAAACTGCACTCCTGCAGGCCCGTACGACTCTGCCGCGCTGAGCAGGACCGGGTGCTCTATCTTGCAGGGCTGGCACCAAGTCGACCAGAAGTTCACGACAACCGGTTGCCCCTTCAGCTTCGCGAGCGTGAAGGTGTCGCCGTCGATTGTCTTCAGCGAAAACTCTGGAGCCGACGTTCCCTCTAGGGCGTTCGACCGGAGCTTGGGGTCGCGACCGAAGCCGGCCGCGAGCAGGGCCACGAGCGGTACCGTGACGACCGCACCCCCGGTCAGGACGCGCCAATTCATGCCGCCCTTTCCTCCCGGCGCCGGACCGGCCAGCCAGCGATGACGCATCCGAGAAGCATGACGCCTCCCCCTATCCAGAGCCAAATCACCAGGGGCTCTACCACCACACTCAGGCTCGCCAGCTTGCCCTCAGGGTCAACCTGTACCAAGGACAAATAGAGATCCTCATCGAGCGCGGAGATCACCGTCGGCGTACCAATGGCTTGGTTCATGGTCTTGTAGTGGTTGAGCCGTGGCTCTGCCTGCCCGAGTGGATGCCCGTCCGACACGATGTCGAAGCGCGCTACTCGAGACCAGCGGTGGGGCTCATCCACTCGCTCGGTGCCGACGTAGGTGATCTCGTATCCCATGAAGGACTTCGAGCTCCCCTCGCGGATCGTCATCTCGGTCTCTGACCGGTAGACGCTTGAGGCCGCGATGGCGACGGCGATCATGACCACACCGAAGTGAACAACGTACCCCCCCGCGCGACGGTGCCCTGTCCTCCACGTCTGAATGAGCGCGCTGACGAGCGGCTCCCCCAACTTCTTGGCCCGCTGCCGTCCCGGCTCTGTCAGCTCTCGCAAGGTCACGACACCGGCAAAACCTGAGAGGGCAAACGTCAGCACGGCGACCCACTCACGAAGCCCCGCCACCAAGCATCCCGCAGCGATCACCGCTCCGACGAGGGACGGCACCAAGAGCCGCTCCATCAAGGTCGCGAAGGTCGCGCGACCCCACGGGAGCGCGGGCCCCACTCCCATCAAGAACAGGATGCCGAGGCAGATGGGCACGCTCATTCGGTTGAAGTACGGCTCCCCTACCGAGATCTGGACGTCTGTCATGACCTCATTCAGGAGCGGGTACACCGTGCCCAGGAGCACCGTGAAGGTGAAGGCTGCAAAGAGAAGGTTGTTGCCCAAGAAGGCCATGTCACGCGACCATGGCCCCTCGAGCTTCGCCGTGGGAGGGGAGAGTACATCCACCCGGGCCGCCAGAAGCAAGACGCTGACCACCAGCATCAAGCCCAGGTACCCGAGAAACACCGGACCGATGGGCGACTGAGTGAAGCTGTGTACCGAGTTGAACACACCGGAGCGGGTCATGAAGGTGCCCAGCAGCGTCAGCAGGAAGGTGGCCATGACCAAGCTGATGGTCCATCCCTTGAGATGCTCTCTGCGCTCCATCACCATGCTGGAGTGAATGAACGCCGTCGCGGTGAGCCATGGCATGAAGCTCGCATTCTCCACGGGATCCCATGCCCAGTACCCGCCCCAGCCGAGCACCTCATAGCTCCACCATCCCCCGAGGATGATGCCAACCGTGAGGCACGCCCAAGGCACCAACATCCAGCGACGCATGGCTCGGGCCCAGCCTGTCGGCATCCGTCCACTCAGCAGCGCGGCGCACCCCATTCCAAACGGAACCGTCATCCCGACGTAGCCCAGGTAGAGGGTCGGCGGATGGACGATCATCAAGATGTGATTCTGCAGAAGTGGGTTGGGCCCCGGACCATTGTCGAGCGGATTCGGAACCCGCTCGAATGGATTCGCTATGCCGCTCACAAGGAATGTGAAGAAAACACCGACCGCTAAGATGCACCCCAGGGCCCATGGCGCATGGACGGGGTGCTTGTCCCTCATCATGTGGCCGAAGACGCCCGCCCAGATCGCCAGAATAAGGGCCCAGAGGAGGATCGAGCCGTCGAGCGACGACCACAGTGAGACGATGGTGAACGCCAAGGGCGTCTCATTGCTGCCGACCTCGGCAACATACTTCACGGAGTAGTCGTGGGTGATGAGGGCATACTCCATGAGAAGGGTGGCCAGTCCGATGGAGACCATGAAGACCATGGCCATCCAGCGAGTCCATCGCCAGACGTCCTCTCGGCCCGTTCGTCCCGCCCACATGCCCGTGACGGCGCCCACCGAGCACGCGGCGAGCCCAAGCAAGACGGCCGCGCGACCCAACTCCGGCGTCACAGCGCCTCCACCGTCTCGTAGAGGTCTTCGACCGATGCGCCCTCTTTCGGGGCCTTATACTCGTTCGAGTGCTTGACCATCAGCCGACTGGACTTGAAGATACCCCCCGGCGTCATGGTCCCCTCAACGACCACACCTATTCCCTCGCGAAACATCTGCGGCGGAGCCCCTGAGCACTGTACGGGCACTTCCTCGGCCCCATCGGACACCACAAAGGCCAGCGCCTCATCATCGGGACGCCAGTCCACCGTGCCGCCCTTCACGACCCCCCCTAGCCGGATGGTTGCACCGATCGACTTGTCCCCCGCTTGAACCGGTTGGGTGGGGTTCCAATAGTAGACCAGGTTCTCGCCGATGTTCCCGAAGGCGACAAAGCCTAGGGCCGCCCCAGCCACGGCGAGGGTGCCCACGAGGGCCATTCTTCGCTGCCGCGCGCTTCCGTCACTCACAGTCCTGCATCCTCCCGCGCGAGCCTGATGCCGTAGCCGATGAGCCCCCCCCAGGTGATGCCATACACCAACCAGACGAACTCCCAGCCCCCTTGAATCATTCCCGTCATGGCGAATCCTCCACCACTAGCGGCGCCGACTCTGCCGGCAGATCAGGTGCATCAAAGTCCCGCTCAAGCGCGGTGCGCGCGATGCGCCAGCGACGGACCACAAAACCCGTCGACAAAAACAACATACCGAAAGCCGCCACGCGGAGCGGCGTCACCATCGCGGAGTCGACCGTTTCTGGACTGGAGTACGGCTGGTGAAGGGTCTTCCACCACTTCACGCTCATGTAGACGATCGGGACGTTCACAAAGGCGATGATGGTGGCGACTGAAGAGAGCGTGAGGCGGCGCATGGGCTCGTCGATCTGGCGCCGGATGGCCAGGACGACACCAAAGGCCACCACCATAATGGCGCAGGTGGTAAGCCGGGGGTCCCACGTCCAGTACACACCCCAAGTCGGCTTGGCCCAGAGGCTTCCCTGGATCAGCAGCAAGACATTGAGCAGTAGACCGACCTCAACGGTGGCCTCGACCATCGCATCCCAGGCCGCCTTGCCGGTGGCTAGAGCACCTATCGCGGCGACGAAGGCCACCAGGTAGGTCAATAGACCCACCCAGGCCGTTGGGACATGCGCGTATAGAATGCGCCCAACATCACCCATCATCGCCTCTGGCGGTGCGACAAAGAGCCCTGTGTAATGGGACCAGACCAAGAGCAAGGTACCGAAGATCGCGACCCCGATTTCCCACCGCTGCTTCATGCTTCTATCACCCGCCCGAAGAGAATCCCGCACAAGCTCCAGTACACCAGATTGAAGCACCCGAGGAGGACAAGCCATGAGCCCATCTGCTCCATCGGGTCACCGAGCATGACGAGGGAGGTGCTCTTAACGGCAGCGACGACGACTGGCACCACCAGTGGAAAGAGCATCAACGGCAGCAGCAGCTGGCGGCCACTGAGACGTGCGGTCATGGCCGCATAGAGTGTTCCGGGTGCGGCCAGCCCCGCGGCCCCAAGCCCAAGGGTGGCGACCAAGCTCACCGCCGACTCGGTGAGCGATGCGCCGCAGACCACAAACACCATGGGTACGCTGGCGGCACCGACCAGCCAAAGCTGCAGCGTGTTGGCGAGAGCCTTCCCATAGAAGAGTCCGCTGGATGACACCGGCACGAGGAGCAGACTCTGGATGGCGCCGGCCTCAAATTCCGTGCGCATGGTGCGGTCAAGGAGGAGGCTAGAGCAGAGCAGCATTCCCATCCAGAGGTACGCGCCCGCATGGTGTCTCAGCGCCGCTGCGTCCGGACCGATGGCAAACGCGAAGAGGAGCAGCATCGTGTAGGCGAAGCTCAGCAGCGCGACCGTCCTCGCCCGTGCTCGCCACTCGATGAGCACGTCCTTCCAGAGCACGTCCACGACCGTCCTCATAGGTCACCCCGCTCACGATGAAGCGCCTTCCAGGCGGCCTCGGCTTGATCGGCTCGACCACGCCACCGAATTTGGCCCTCATCCATGAGGATAGCCCGGGTTGCCAAGGGCGCTGCGTGAAGCACCTGGTGGCTCGCGATCACAACCGCTCCTGGCAGCTCAGAGATCGCGGACGACACCTGAGCAATGCCTCCCGGATCCATCTGGGCGAAGGGTTCATCGAGGAGCGCAAGCTTGGGCTGCTTGAGGAGCAGGAGCGCGAGCGCCAGACGCCGACGCATGCCTGCCGAAAACTTGGATACCGGCTCCTCGCGTCCGCCAAGACCAACCGTACTCAACAGATGAGGAATCTGGCCGGGGTTCCGCTGACCAAGACGAGCAAAAACGGCCAAGTTGTCGGGAGCAGACAAGTCCTCGTAGATGCCAATGTCGTGCCCCATAAGCCCTATGTCTTCCCTCCTTGGGCCGGCCGTGGCGGGAAACTCCAGCTGCCCTTGGGAGGGCGGAAGGAGGGTTGACATGAGCTTCAGCAACGTCGTCTTGCCGCAGCCATTCGGGCCGATGATCAGCAAACGCTCCCCCACCTCTACCTCGAGATCGACACGAGCGACCGCCCACCGCGGGCCAAAACGCCGCCCGAGACCCGTTGCTTTGAGTGCGAAGTCCATAGACCCGCCCCCTAACACCCCACCCTCGCAGCCGGTTAGCCCTTGCTCGTTAGGAGTTCATCATGTCTCAGCCCAGTCTCGAATCGGTCGTCGACCACGCCCTTGCTCGCTTCGAGCAGACGGTCGATCAACTCAGCGCCTATTTGGCCATTCCCGCGATCTCTTGCGAACCCGAGCACGCGGATGACGTCCGACGGCTCGCGCAGGTCATTCGCGACGATCTGGAGCGTGTGGGTATGGATAGCGCGCAGGTGCTTGAGCTCGAGGGAACACTTCCGATCGTGACCGCAGAGTGGATGCATGCCGGTCCGGACGCCCCCACGGTGCTGGTCTATGGGCACCTCGACCTTCAGCCGGTGGCCGGAGAGGTCTGGAGGACCCCGCCACACCAGGCCACCCGTGTCGGCGATCGCCTCTATGCGCGCGGGTCCGCCGATGACATGGGCGGATGGGTTAGCCACATCGCCGCTTTGGAGGCCTACCTCTCGGTGCGTGGAACCCTGCCGGTCAACCTCAAGGTGGTCATCGAGGGAGAGGAAGAGATCGGATCGCCCAACCTCGAAGCCTACATGGACGCCTTTCCCGCACAGTTCGATGCGGATGTCATGGTCCTCACCGACTGCGAGAACCCTTCTGTCGACATTCCGGGCCTGACCGTATCCCTTCGCGGCCTCCTTGAAGTCGACCTCAAGGTCAGCGCACTCTCCGCGGATGTTCACTCCGGACTGTGGGGCGGGATGGTGCCGGATGTCTCCATTGCGCTCATTAAGCTCATCGATCGGCTCACCGACGAGGATGGCCGGATGGCGATTGGTCGCGTGGACGTCCCGAGCGAGTGGCGCGAGAAGGCTTGGGACATGCCCATCACGGTAGACGTCATCGAGAAGGGCGCTCACATCATCGACGGCGTCGCCGCGCTACCGGATAGAGGCACCCCCCCCGCCGAGTGGATGTGGCGCCAACCGAGCATCACGGTGGTCGCGACAACACTGCCGACTCCCGCCATCAAGAAGAATGCGCTGCGGCAGTCCGCGAGCGCCACCCTCTCCATTCGGCTGGCCCCCGGACAGACTGCGAACGAAATGATGAGCGCCCTCGAAGAGGCGTTGCTGATCGACCCCCCAGGCGGCGTGAAGGTCGAGCTAGAGCAAAACGGCTGGGCCGGCGAAGGCTGGCTCTACGAACCCAAGGGTCCCGCCTTCGAGGCCGCCGACCGCGCCTACACAAAGGCATGGGGTGCTCCGCTTGCGCGGGTGGGAGTGGGGGGCTCCATTCCCTTCGTCGCACTCTTTGGAAGACGGTTTGGAGACCTTCCCTTGATCCTGAACGGCGTCATGGACCCTGAGACCACCGCTCATGGACCGAACGAATCGATGCATCTGGGCATCTTCAAGAAGGCCATCCAGGCCAACATTCACCTGTTCGATGAGCTGGGGGCGCTGGGCCGCGAGATCATGCGCTGAGGGCTGGCCACGTCAAGGGTGAGGTCAACCGGTGGACGGGTCCGGCGTTGGCCGCACCGGCGGAGCATCTTCTCGGCGTCGATCGAACAAAAAAAGAGCCCCTTGCCCTAAAGTCGAAGAAATCCTTGACCGATACATTGACATGTCAACGGATATCTGTCATGATGTCTTTGGGTTGACAGGCCCAAACAGGGAAAACGCCGGTGCGAGCCGGAACTTAGGGAAAATCTAAGGAAAATAAATTCCTTAGGGAAGGAGACAGCAATGACCACTGGATCGGCGAAAAGTCGCGAACGGGTCGCACGTAATTTCATCAAGTCTTACGGCCGTACGCGGTTCCGTGAGCTGCTGGCCGCACTTGCACGAGGCGAGTCCGGACAGCGGATTGCTGATGGTTTCGGTGTCAGCCGAGAGCGCGTGCGTCAGTGGAAGAACACCTTTGGCGAGGTGATCACCCATTACCGAGTATACCCAGAGGTAGATCGGATTCTGCAAGAGCGTCGAACCGCGTAGAATCCCTCTTCACTCAATCGGGCCGACCCCCTCGCCCTGTGCGGGGGGGTCGGCTTGATCATTTATGGGCAACAGCCAAGACCGAGATGGTCGATTGGGATAGCATTGCACCCCTAGCGGTGGGGTGACCATGACCAAGAAGTACAAGAAGATCGTCTGCGCCTACTCGGGAGGCCTCGACACCTCCGTGATGATTCCCTGGCTCAGGGAAAACTACGGTGCTGAGATCATCACCTACACCGGCGACTTAGGCCAAGGCGAGGACCTCGCGGCCGTCAAGAACAAGGCGCTCAACACGGGTGCAAGCCACGCGGTCGTCGACGATCTAACGGAACGGTTCGTTTCCGAGTTTATCTGGCCTGCGGTGCGGGCTAGCGCGCTCTACGAGGGCATGTACCCCATGCACACCGCGTTGGGCCGACCGCTGCTCTCGGCCCGGCTGGTCGAGGTGGCGCTCGAGCACGGCGCGGATGCCATCGCGCACGGCTGTACCGGAAAGGGGAACGACCAGGTTCGGTTTGAGGTCACGGCGAAGGCCCTTGCCCCCCAGCTGGGCATCATCGCGCCACTGCGAGAGTGGGAGCTCACGACGCGCGAGCTTGAGGTGGACTACGCGGTTGAGAGAGGGATCCCGATCCCGATCACCAAGGAGAAGCCCTACTCGATTGACCAGAACCTATGGGGCTGTGCCATTGAGTGCGGCGAAATGGAGGACCTGTGGGCAGAGCCTCCGGACGACGCCTGGCTAATGACCAAGGATCCGTCCAACGCGCCCCGGGGCTCGGTGGAAGTCATGATCACCTTTGAGAACGGTGTTCCCGTCGCGATCGACGGTCGGCCCATGGGTGGAGTCCAGCTCATTCGGTACCTGAATGACCTGGGCGGCACCTTCGGGGTGGGAAGAATCGACATGGTCGAGAACCGCGTCGTGGGCCTGAAGTCGCGGGAGGTCTATGAGGCTCCCGCGGCGACCCTGATTCACATGGCTCACACGGAGTTGGAGCGCATCTGTCTGGACCGAGAGACGTTCAACTACAAGCGAAAGCTGAGCCAGGACTACGAGAAGATCATCTACGACGGCACTTGGTTTGGGCCCCTGCGAGAGTGCCTTGAGGCCTTCCTGCTGAAGTCTCAAGAGATGGTCTGCGGCGATGTTCGCCTTCGGGTCAGTGCGGGGTCGGCTCGGATTACGGGGCGCCGCTCTCCCTACTCGCTCTATGATGAAGGACTGGCCACTTACTCCGAGGGCGACACCTTCGACCGAAAGGCCGCAGAAGGCTTCCTTGAGTTGTTCGGTCTCAGCTACCGGACCGTCGCCCAGGTTCGGAAACGGATCCAGGAGTCGGACTGATGGCGCTGTGGGACGGCCGCTTTGAGGGCGGTCCCAGCGAAGAGATGCAGGTCTTTTCGGAGAGTCTGGGTACCGACATGATGATGTGGCGAGAGGACATCGCGGGGTCCATCGCTCACGTCACCATGCTCGGCGAAGTGGGCCTCATCAGCGTCGAGGAGGCCGAGATCATCCGGTCCGGCCTGGAGAAGGTCGAGGCCGACCTCGAGGCCGGCTGGCACCCCGACATCGCGCTTGAAGACATCCACATGGCCGTTGAAACCCGACTGGGCGAACACATCGGGCCACTGGCGGGGAAGCTCCACACCGCACGGTCTCGTAACGACCAAGTCGCCACGGATGTGCGCCTCTGGCTTCGCGCCCGTCTCGACATCTTCGACCGCTCGCTCAGCCGACTCATCACCGCCATCTGTGACCGCGTCGACCAAGACGGACGGACCCTCGTCCCTGGCTTCACGCACCTGCAACGAGGCCAGCCCATTTGGCTCGGGCACCACCTGCTCGCCCACGCCTGGAGTCTCCAGCGAGACCGAGAGCGGGTGGCCGATGTTCGGCGGCGGGTCAACCGAAGCCCGCTCGGTGCTGCGGCCATGGCCGGTACGCCCCATCCCATCGATCGAGCGCGCTCAGCAGCATTGCTTGGGTTCGCCGAGGTGGCAGAGAACGCCATGGATGCCGTCGCGGCCCGGGACCACCTGATCGAAGCGGCGAGCGTGGCGGCCATCTGCATGATTCATCTCTCACGAATCTCAGAGGAGCTGGTCCTGTGGTCTTCTCGCGAGTTTGGCTGGATACGCCTCGGGGAGTCTTGGTCTACAGGCTCCTCCATCATGCCTCAGAAGCGGAATCCCGACGCACCCGAGCTGGTCCGGGGCAAGTCGGGTCGCGTCGTGGGGGCCCTGAACGCACTGCTCACCATGACGAAGGGCCTGCCCATGGCCTACAACCGAGACCTGCAGGAGGACCGAGCCGCACTATTCGACGCCGTCCACACGACCATTGCCTGCGTGAGGGTCACTGCAGGGTGCTTCGAGTCGCTGACGGTACTCGGCGGTCCTGACCTCACTGGAGACTTCGCGCTGACGACAGAGCTGGCCGACTTCTTAGCGGCCAAGGACGTGCCCTTTCGCGAGGCCCACCACGTAGCCGGAGGCCTCGTCAAGCTCTGCGAAGAGCGCGGCCAGACCCTCGCGGACCTGACGCTGAGCGACCTACAAGCCGCCCATCCCGCCTTTACTGCCGAGGCTCTCGCATGGCTCGACCCGGAGGCCGCGGTCGAGCGCCGGACCTCGTACGGTGGCACCGCATGGGCAGAGATCGAGCGACAGCTCCTCGCGCTGCGGGAGGCGTGCGCCTGAACTCAGTAGTTGGTGATGAACGGCCTCATCCAATCCACCTTCCCGCGGACGCCGTCGAGGTAGGTCTGCTGTACCTTCTTCGTGATGGGCCCCGGGGGACCCACAGGCCGACGGTCGACCTCTCGGATTGGCGTGATCTCCGCTGCGGTTCCGGTCATGAAGATCTCATCGGCAACATAGAGCGCATCCCGCCCGAAGGTCGTCTCGTGCACCTTGAGGCCATCGTGCTCCATGATCTGGATGGCTGTCTTGCGAGTGATTCCGCCCAGGATGTTCACCACGGGGGGCGTCTTCACCACGCCATCACGCATGATGAACAGGTTCTCACCGGTCCCCTCCGCCACATAGCCGGAGTGGTCCAGCATGATGGCCTCGTCGTAGCCATTATCGTTGGCCTCGTATCGGGCCATGATCGAGTTGACGTAGTGGCCCGTGATCTTGGCGCGCTGGAGGTTGGCGTTCACATGGTGCCGGGTGAAGGAGCTCGTGGCCACTCGGATGCCGCTGTTGATGCCCTCGTCGCCGAGGTATGCTCCCCACTTCCACACGATGATCGAGGTATGAACCGGGTTGTTTCGGGCTCCGAGGCCCATACCGCCCATGCCCAGGTAGACCAGCGGTCGGATGTAGGCGCTCGAGAATTCGTTCTTGGCGAGGGTATCGATACAGGCCTGGCGAAGCTCAGGGAGCGTGTAGTCGACCTGCATTCGGCACATCTTCGCAGAGTCCAAGAGCCTACGGAGGTGCTCATCGAGCTTAAAGACACCGCCGCCACCGCCCACTTGCTCGTAGGAGCGTATGCCCTCAAACACTCCGAGTCCGTAGTGCAGACTGTGGCTGAGAACGTGGACCTTTGCGTCGGCAAAGGGGACGAACTCGCCGTCCATCCAAATGTAAGCGCTCTCGATGCTCATTTTGTCTCCACAGCTTTGCCATCCGAGTCCAGCTCGACGATCGGAAGCCCGAGCGCCTGCAGGCTCTCGAGAATGGTGGACTTATCGCCCACCACCAAGATGGAGAGCGGGCTCTCCTTGAGGTGCTTATCCCAAGCCGCCTGCGCCCCCTCGATGGTCACCCCACGGATCTTGTCCGCGTAGGCCGTGATCCAGTCCGCGGGTAGCCCGTACAGCCAGTTGCTCTGCAGCTCCCCGAGCAGCGTGCCCGCGTTCTCGTATCGCACGGGTCTTGAGCCGAGGAGGTAGCCCCGAGCGTTCTCGAGTTCGTCCTTGGTGAAGGTCCTCTCTGCAGACGCCTCGCTCACCTCACGCAGGATCTCGCTGATGCTGTCCGCCGAGGTGTCGGTTTTCACCGACGTCGAGGCGGTCCAGATGGCCTTCGTGTAGTCCGAGCTCAAGGAAGAGCGAGCGCCATAGGTCCAGCCCTTGTCTTCGCGCAGGTTGAGGTTCAGACGAGCGGAGAACAACCCGCCGTACATCATGTTCGCCATATAGGCATCAAACCAGTCTGCATCTTGCGGCTTCAACTCGAGGCGACGGAAGACCTTCAACACCGACTGGGGAGCGCCAGGCTTGTCGACCAGGAAGATCGTGGTGGTCGCCACGTTCTCCTTGACCGCGCTGGGCTTGGGGGCATCACTGGTCGGACCCGCCCATCCGCCGAAGCGAGCTTCAAGCAGAGGCATGACCGCCTCGAGGCTCGTGTCGCCGCCGACGTAGATGCGCGCATTGCCTGCGGTGATGTGGGCCGACCACCACTCTCGCATTTGGTCCGTCGTCATGGCCTCGTAGGCCGCCTCGGTCCGCAGGTGCCCCTTGTATTGATCACCAAACTGCAGCTGTCCAGCCACCCGCCCCGCGATCGAGCTGGGGTTGTTCTTGGCGGAGGCGAGGTCCGCGACGCGGTCCTTCTTCATCAAGCTCCAGTCGTCTCCCTCAAAGGTGGGCTTCAAGATGACCAACGCCAAGAGATCAAGGGCAGGCTCAAGGTTCTTGGTCAGAACATCGACGGAGACATTGGCGCTGTCGGAGCCCGCACCACTACTGAGGTTCGCGGCAATCGCCTTGGCCGCCTTCGAGATGCCGGCAGCATCCAGGTCGCCGGCGCCCTCGTTGAGCATATCCATTGTCACACTGGCGAGCCCGATGGATGCGCTGTCGTCGGTCCAGCTTCCTTGATCGAAGGCCACGCGGACGTTCACCAACGGCATCTCGTGGTTCTCGACGACGCTCACCTGAACACCGTTGGACAGAGTCGCCGACTTCGCCTCCGGGAGCTGAAACTCTCGGGGGGCGAGCGGCTGGGGTTGCTGCGTGCGCCATGAGGTGTCCTTGGGCAGGTCACCGCTCTTGGGTCCACAGGCCATGACAAGCGCGAGCAACGACAGGGCGGGGGTCATGCGAGTCACTTCTCACCTCCTTCTTCAGTCTCAGCGGGGCCGATATGAAGCACGACGCGCCCCGCCCCGAGCGACTTGAGTGCACCGTTGATTCCCTCAGCGCTGACGCTCATAAAGCGGCCGAGGTCCTTGCTCACATACCCGGTGTCTCCGGTCTGGACATGGTACTGGTTGAGCTGGTTGGCCTTGCTCGAGATCGTCGCCATGCGGCGGTAGAAGCTGGCCTCCCAGTTGGTCTTCGCTAGGGCCACCTCCTCGTCCGTTACGCCCGACTCTGCAAGCCCGGAGAGTGCTTGGTCAATCGCTGCGACGAGCGCGTCGGGGTCGGTGCCCTCTGAGGCCGTCGCCTCGATGACGTAGAAGCTACCCAGGAGCATCGAGACCTGAAACGCCGAGATCTCTTGCGCCACCTGCTGCTCCTCCACGAGCGAACGATACAGCCGGCTGTCTTTTCCCGATGTAAGGATGCTCGAGAGCGTGTCGAGCTCCGCGTCGCCGGGCTGGTAGACCGCCGGCGAATGCCAGGCAAGCCAGACCTTGTGGTGGGGCACATCATCCGTCTTTCGAATCACCGTCTCCTCGGTGAGCGTCACCGCTGCCACCTCCAGCACGGGCTCCGGCTGAGGGCCCGAGGGGATGTCGCCGAAGTACTTCTCGACGAGGGCCTTGGCCTCTGCCGGATCGAAGTCCCCCGCGATGGAGAGCGAGGCGTTGTTCGGTACGTACCACTGCTTGAAGAAGTCCTTCACATCCTCGAGATTCGCAGCGTCGATGTCCTCGTGCTTTCCGATGGTGGGAATGTGGTAGGGGTGGCCCTCCGGGTAGAGGTTCTCGAACAACCACCACCAGGTCATCCCGTATGGCCGGTTCTCGTAACTCTGGCGCCGCTCGTTCCGAACGACCAACTTCTGGTTGTCGAGCTTCTCCTGTGTGAGCGCGGGCAGCAAGAAGCCCATGCGATCGGCCTCGAGCCAGAGCGCGAGCGGAAGCTGCTCGGACGGCACGCCCTCGAAGTAGTTCGTTCGATCCATGTTGGTGGTGCCGTTGATGCGAGCCCCGATCCGCTGGAGTGGCCCGAAGTACTCGCCATCCATGTGCTCGGAGCCTTGAAACATCAGGTGCTCGAAGAGGTGGGCAAAGCCGGATCGGCCCTCCACCTCGTCCTTTGCTCCGACGCGGTACCAAAGGTTCACCTGTACGAAGGGAACGGAGTGGTCCTCACTGAGGATGACGTGCAGGCCATTGTCGAGGTCGTACTCCTCAAATGGAATGGCGAGTGTCTGGGTATCGGGGGCATCAGCAGCTGAAGCGTTCAGTGCGAGCCCCATCAAGGCTGCGACGATCACAGTTCCTCCCGGGCTGGTTGGCTGTCCGCCTATCGGTTTTGGCACTGGACAGCACCCTGTTTGCGTTGACTCGACCAAAATGAAGCGGGCGTCCAACCGAGACGCCCGCCTGTTCACGTCGTCCGCTCGGCTAATCCAACCAGGCCATGCCCGTCCACGCGAAGCCACCACAGCCGCTCGCGAGATCGCCGGAGTCGGCGGCCGGTGTGGCCTCCGCCTCTTCGGCCGTTTCTGCGGCGTAGGCCGTCTGGCAATAGTACCAAGCGTCCTCCGACGCCCAGTGGAAGTCAAACCGCGAGAACGCGCCTTCCTCCCAGGTTCCCGGACCGTTCTCCGCGATGAGGTACCCCGCTGAATCGTCGGTCTTTAGGACGCTGTACTCAGTGGACGTATAGCCTCCCTCTCCGTCTTCATAGGTGGTGACCCAACCCCAAGGATCGATGGTGTGGTTTCCGCCCCAATCATCCTGGAAGTCTCCGGTGACGCTGAGGTAATCTCTCATCAGGGTCCAACTGAAGCCCCCGCACCCTTCCGAGAGGTCATCCGTCGTTCCCGATGCCTCGTGCGCGAGGACGGCATCTTCCGGGGAAGCGTTGCCCCAGGTGGTCTCGCAGTAGGCCCAGCCCTCTGCACCCAGGTCCAGCCATGCCATGAGGCTGTAGCCCGGTGCCCAAGCATCCTCTCCATGAAGCACCGTCACCGTCTGAGCGTCGTTGTCCCAGGCGTGGATTGCAACAGAGCTCCACTCCGTGTCCCAGGTGTCTTCCGTCAGCTCATGAGTGCCCCAGTAGTTGTCGGTCCAGCTGCCGACTATGGCTAGGGCATCGGCATCCAGGCCCCCGGTGTCACCCACGTCGCCGGTGTCACCCACGTCGCCGGTGTCACCCATGTCGCCGGTGTCACCCATGTCGCCGGTGTCGTCTGCATCGCCATCAGCGTCAGCGTCGGCATCCGCGTCCGCGTCAGCGTCCGCATCAGCGTCCGCGTCAGCGTCGGAGTCCGCATCTGCGTCATGATCGCTGTCGTGGTCGTGGTCGTGGTCGTGGCCCTTCTCGTCGTGACACCCGACAAGTAGAGCTGCTGCGAGCGCAAGGGTATTGATCGTTTGGACTTTCATCGGGTTCGTGCCTCCTCGAGCACAAGTGGGCGAGAAGCAACGACATCGACGCTACCCCTGACCCGGGGGTGTTCCATACGCCGCAGCAGGTCTCCCGGCTTGGGGCCGTTATCTGCTGCGCCTTCCCGGTGACCCAGTGGCATCTGCAGCAGCCTGACCCCTTACGGTGGCGGGACCGCGCCGGACTCTCACCGGCTTCCCTCTTTGCTGGCGGCTAGGCCAGCACTGCGACGTGACATATTCGGGATGTTGCGCGTCAGTAATTGGGAAACCTCGCGAGAGCAACGCCGCGATAGGTGATAGGTTCTCGCCATGAAACAACGCCGCACCAAGATAGTCGCCACCATAGGACCCGCCACCTCGGAGACGGAAGCCCTCACCCAGCTCTTCGAAGCAGGTGTCGACGTGGCCAGAATAAACTGCTCCCACTCGTCAGCGGAGGGCATCCGTCAGGGCGTCTCTCGAATTCGGCGGAGTGCCATCCAGCTTGGGAAGCCGGTGGCCATCCTGCTAGACCTCCAAGGCCCGAAAATTCGAACCGGTGCCGGCGAGCCCATCGTGCTCACTCAGGGCGACACCTTGACGGTCAAGATGGACGAGTCCTTCGAGGCCTCTGGCCACACGGTGGGAACCACCTGGCCGAGCATGGCAAGCGACGTCGCTGTGGGTGAGCGTGTGCTCTTCGCCGACGGCGCGCTCTCCGGAACGGTCGTCTCGGTTCGCCCGGATGAGGTCGACATCGAGATTGATGCAGGGGGCCCCTTGGGCGCTCACAAGGGCATCAACCTCCCGGATTCCAACATTCAGGCACCCGCCCTCACGGAGAAAGACCGTGCAGACCTGGCTGTGGGCCTTGCTGCGGGTGTGGACTGGGTCGCCCTCTCCTTCGTACGAAGCCGTGCCGATGTGGAGATACTCCGACAGGCCATGGCCGAACATGGCGCAGAGGCGACACCTGTGGTCGCCAAGATCGAGAAGCCACAGGCCGTCGAGAACATCGAGGAGATCCTCGACGTGGTCGATGCCATCATGGTGGCCCGGGGAGACCTCGGTGTCGAGATGCCCCTCGAACAGGTCCCCGTCATTCAAAAGAAGCTCATCAAGGCCGCCAACCGGGCCGGGAAGCCCGTGATCACCGCCACACAGATGCTCGACAGCATGGAGCGCAACCCACGGCCTACTCGCGCCGAGACAACCGACGTTGCGAACGCCATCCTCGACGGGACCGATGCGGTCATGCTCTCAGGGGAGACCAGCGTCGGCGAACACCCGTTCGAGGCCGTCCGTGTGATGGCTCGCATCGCAACAGACGTTGAGCAGAGCGAGCTCCTCAAGCCTCGTGATCTGTCGAAGATCAATGCACTGTCTGGCCCGGCCAACACCGTCGCCCGGTGTGCCGCGATCGCGGTTCAAGAGACCAACCGACCGCTCGTCGTCTTTACCTGGTCGGGTCGCTCGGCGGTGCTGGCGTCGAAGGCCCGCATGTCGGCGCCCATCTTTGCTCTCACGCCCGATGAGCGGGTCTGTGACGCCTTGGCCCTGGTCTGGGGCATCACGACGGTCCGAATGCCCGTCTTCGAGAGCACGGACGAAATGATCGCAGCTGGAGAGAAGGCGCTGCTGGAGCGCGGGCTCGTCGCCCCGGGTACCGAGGTCGTGGTGCTTGCCGGAAACACGCCCATGCGCGGTGCGACCAACCTGATGAAGGTCGAGGTCTTCGGCCGAGGCTAGCGAGACCTAAACTGAAGCCGGTTCAGCGCTCGGGAGAGCATTCGCCCCATCCGCCGCGCGTCGGATGGCGTGCCGATGAGCTTCTGGTTGATCTCCAACTCCAGGTAGAGGGCGCCGTGTGATGACCCATGGCGCATGGCCGCATACATCAACCCGTCTCGTCCGCTGTAGGGCTCGTTGAGCGCCACTCGTAAACCTTCCTCTGCAATCTCGTCGCGAAGCCGTCGCGCTACGGGCTCGAAGGAGTCAAACAAAACGCCCACGTCCATTGTCCGAACTTCATCGCCCAGCTGTGGCGTGAAGGAATGAATGGCCATGAGCAACACATCACCCGGCTGACGGATACGCTGAGCTACCGCACGGTCAACCGCGGCATGGTACGGCGCGTGATAGGCCTTGAGGCGACGACCCACTTCTTCTGTCGTCAGGCCCTGGTTGAATGAGAGGACATCCCCCTCCACGGCACAGCGGACCAGGTGCTCGTGACGAGGGTCTCGATTGGCATCCGCAACCAAACGCGAGAAACGGGAGAAGATACCGAGCCCACCATTGAGGCGTATGATCTCGCGGCAGACCGTCCGAGCGCCAATGTCCCAGCCCCAGTGCGTCGCGAGCCATTCGCGATCACGTGCGGTTGTTCGGAGCGGTGCAGGCACACGATTCGAGGCGTGCTCGCAGGTCAGGATGAGGGGCCCCGGCTCGGCGTATCCGTAGATCTCGTGGCTGTCGTAACGCTCATAATGTGGACTCATGGCGCCCATTCTACCGGTACCGAGACACGAAGGGTACTCCGCGGTTGCTGGACGCTCCGTCCCGAACAAGACAAACTGTTTTTCCACTCACTCAAAGCGGAGGTTGACCGAACAATGTGGACGTGGTTGTTGGTCATAGCATGCTCAGGATCAGGCTCAAATGGCCTCGACCAGGCGGGCGTCTCGGCGCGGGATGCTTTGGCGCTCGCGCTGGACTCCCGCGACCCCAGCGAGGTCCAGGCTGTGGTGGAAAAGGCCGTTGAATGGCAAGGTCAGGATCCCCAGCTCGACCGTCTGCTGGGCGACGCGCTCGCGAACGTCCTTATGCACGTCGAGGATGGACGCCAGCGCTTACAGGCCAACCCCGCACCGGAGGATCCGTCGTGGGTCGAGGCCATGCTCTTGGCGACCGCTCGTACCGGACAGGAGGACCTCATGACGGCCACCTGGGCGGAGCTCGATCGCAAGCCCCCCCCCTTTCACAACCCCATCACCGGCAAGATGGTGCAGCGCCTCATGGTCTCTCCATCGATGACCCTGGTGGCGTTTGAGAAGCCGATCTACGACTGCGAGGTGATGGACGCCCAGCCGCCCGTGGGACGTACCGCCCTAGAGAGCGCAGTGACGGCGGATCTCCTCAAGGTCGCACCCTGGGTCGGTGCGGACACCCTGGTTCTCGGCCGGCCCAAGACCAAGTCTGATCCGGACCCGGACCAGCCTCGAGGCCCCATCCAGTGCCAGAGAAAGGTCCTCCTTGAGGAGTGGCCAAGATCGATGAGCAAGACCCTCACCGTTGGCCTAGCGATCGGCACGAAGCGGGTGTTCATCGACATCCAGCCATCGGGAGGCGAAGTCTGGGCCTACGCAACCTCCGATGAGCAAGCCGGTGGCGCATGGATCCGAGCCATGCATCTGGCCACCGCTCCCGATGCGGAGTCGCTAATACGAGCGCGCTGGCCGGATGGGCTCTGGGCGCAAGAAGCCACCCCATGACCAGGCGCCTGTTGCTGGCCTTCACGCTCTGGGCCATCGGGTGCGCGGACAAATCAGGCGATACGGCTTCCGTCCATGGCGCCCCAAAGCGAGCCCACTTCCCCTTCCCGAGCATGCATATGGTGAGCGACGGGCACCTCGACCTGCCCACGGATCTGCCAATGGCCGCTGGAGGCACACCGGTTCAGACGCACCGTCTCGCTTGGCGAACGGGCTTCTCCGTTGCTCAGTCGGCGGTAATTGACCTCGACACGGCCATCGACCCAGAGTCCCTCCCCGCCCAGGGTCAGCCGAGAACCGATGGTGCCGTGCAGATCTGGGACCTGACTGCGGGACAGCCCGTGCTGTGCTTCGCCGAACTCGATGCAGCCGACCCCGTCGCCGATGAATTCCCAGCGCTGATTGTTCGCCCTCAAGAACTCCTCACTGCCGGTCACCGAGTCGCGGTGGTCCTGACCAACCAGGTGCGCGTCGAGCCAACCGGTGAGCCCCTCGGGACGGTCCCTTGGTACCGGGATGTCCTCGCCGGCACCCCGGGACCGGGCCTCGAGGATTGGGTCGAACACTACCAATCGCTGGACGCTCAGCTCGCGGAGCTTGGCGTTGAAGACATCCAGCTGGCCTTTGACTTTCCCGTCAGCGATGGCGGCGCGCCTGCGCGCCACGTCACCGGAGCGGTTGAGGTGCCCTCGGGCTACGTGATCGATGAAGTACGGAAGACCGATGACGGTATCCTGATGCCAGAGGGTGGATGGGTCCAGATTCGAGGTCGCTTCTCCACGACCAACTGGTTGGTCGACGACCTCTACACCGCTCTAGACGACAGCGGCCTTCCGGTACGACAGGGCACGACCGAGGCCGAGCTTCGAATCTACATCCCCGAGAGCGTCCGGGGTGCTGCATCCGGTAGCGTTCCGGTCTGGATCTTCGGACACGGCCTCTTCGGAAAGCCAGACATGTACTTGGGCGACCGGGACGATCCCTCCAAGGTGGCGAAGCTCGCGGACGAAGCCGGTGCGATTGTGTTCGCAACCGTCTGGCGCGGATTTAAGGACAGCGACCGAATCCACGCCGTGGACATCGCGGATGACTTCGGCCGCATTCATGAGATCACCGAGCGCCTGACGCAAGGAGTATCGGATGTGGCAGCGCTCGCCCGGCTGATACGAGAGACCGACATCCTCAACGATCCGGTGCTCATGGGTCTGCCCGATTCCGAGGCCGGTCTGCGGTACTACGGCATCTCCCTCGGCGGCATTGCGGGTGCGGTGATGGTTGCAAATACACCCGCCATTGAGCACGCCGTCTTTAATGTTGGCGGCAGCGCGTGGTCGACCATGCTCGAGCGGTCCAGTCAATGGATTCCATTCGACTGGATCATGGTCGAGAACATCCCTTCCCCGCGAGACCGGCAGCTTCTCTACGCATTGAGCCAGCTTTTCTGGGATCCAGTCGACCCCTTGAACCATGCGGAGGCTCTTCGCGAGCGATCGGTGCTGTGGCAAGAGGCGCTCGGAGACGAGCAGGTTCCCAACATGACGACTCGAGTCCTCATGCGAGCCGTTGGGGCGACGCTTCTTGAGCCGTCACTCGAGCCGGTGGAAGGCGTCCCCTCCGAGGCCGGCCCACTGCGAGGGCCCGCCTACGCACAGTTCGACCCCGAGAAGGAGCGTCCCGTTCAGGCCAACCGGCCCGGCGTACCCAGCGGGGCCCACGGCGCAGTCCGTACCTGGCCTGGGGCCCGGCAGCAGACGGCCCACTTCAATCACCCCTCCGAGCCTGGCGAGGCGGCACACTTCTGCGGCGACTTGCCGTGCACCGCATCCAATCCAGGCTCATGATCGCAGCGCTGCGAGGCCCGTGGCCAGCACAACCTCGTCAATCTCGCCTCGACCAAATGCCTCATACAGCGCCGCCACACTGTCGAGGCGTTGTCGCGCCAAGCGTCTGACGAGCAGGGCTTCGCCGACGATCTCATCGATCGCCGCTCGGTTGGCCGGGCCCGGGTCTGGAACGTAGAGCGGCTGAAGATCTTCCGCCTTGATGCGAGGGCGGGTCTGGCCTCCCGTCGATTGAAGTTGGTCGCGGACGAAGGTCGACCGTGCGGCCACGAAAGCAAAGTGCTGGTCGTGCTCGGGCTTGAGCCGAATCCACTCCGACGAGCCGCAGAGTGTATTGGGCAAATCCGGGTGGGGCTTTGCGGCCATCACGACATTGTTGAGGCTCGGCCGAATGCGAGCAAAGAGAAGCTCGCCTTCGACAAAGGGCGTCTTGCTTCCCTTGAGCTCTGACGCGCTTCGCGCTCGGCCTGCTGAGACCTCACCCGTCATCTTATCCACGTCTGCGAGGTCGATCTCGGTGTACGTTTGTCCGGCCTCCGGCTTGAAAGACTGCCGCTCAGCGAGCGGGGCAACCTCCCCTAGAGTAAGGACGGGGACCGACTCCGGTATGGTCGACTCGGCCAGGATCGCTTCCGGAAGCCATGCCTTTGCGCCCGAGTCCACCCGCTGAAGCTGGCCCTGCCGCCATGCAATGCGCAGGGCGGCGAGGTCATCTCGCTCCGTTGCCTTGAAGCGCTTCCTTGCAGTGTCGTAGCCCGGACACTTCACGACACCGATGGCAAAGTCGGTGA